>BBFD01000407.1 GCA_001313065.1 Silvimonas sp. JCM 19000 | reverse complement strand
CGGCCGTCGATGCAAGGGTCAACCCGTCAGCGATAGTGCAGCCGGCTGATCAGCGCGCAGCCGCTTTCGACCAGATCGTCTTGCGCATCCAGCTCCGGATGGGGGCCGAATTTGGCCAGAATCGCGTCATGCAGTTTGTGCGAGTTCTCATAGCAAGTCGCACCGATCTGGGTGAGTAAATCGTCGGCTAGTGCTGCGCTTTCTGCCGCTTTGGCTTGATCCGTATTCTGCCGCAGCGTCAGCACCGCGCTGGCCATGTTCATCGTCTTTGCCACGGCCTGGCTATATTGTGCGATGGCAAATGTCAGCACCTGTTCGGTATCGTGTTCAGCGGTCCACGGCAAGGTCTGCGGCACGCCGGCCAATATTTGACGCCGCAACATTTGCAAATCATCAGACGGTGTGGCCGTCACCGGGGCATCGGCTGCATATCCCATGCTGGCCACCCACACTAAAAGCGGGACAAGACGTCTCATCAAGCAGAACCATACCGGGCAGATGGGCAGAACTATAGACGAGATGGACCGTTCACGGCATGTCTGGCGCGCAGGTGATCAGGGCCCGCAATATGCGGTGTTCCAGGTCCGGTGCTGCTGGCGCCTGCGAGGCTAAGGCACTAAGGTCCGCTTAATGGCACCAGCCATTGCACCGTTCTGCTGGCCACCAACTGCGCAAGCTCGTTTTCATAGGATAGGCGATAGGGCCGTGGAAGCTCTTGCTGCAGCCACGTCTCCCGTGTGCCGCGCCACGTCTCGTAAATGACCACTACATCGGGCTCGTCCAGATTGGTATGCAAAACGGCGTTCACGAAGTCCGTTTCGTGGCTCATGGTTTTGACCAGGCTAGCGAGCCGCTCAACAAACAGATCTCTTTGCCCCGGTCTGGTCTCAAAGCGAATCAGTAAAACAATCGTGTTATTCATTGCGCGGGCGCTCCGTTTAATCACGGTGGATGGGGCAGGCAATAGAGGGACGAACCAATTGATTCGCAATCCGGACGCAAACCGGATGCGCGGATATCTGCTCAATTACATTAGCCGCGGTACTGATATGCGGCAGCATCGCGCAGCGTAGCCCTGCCCCAAACCGCAGACAAGGCCGCCCCGCGATGACGGTTCGATAAAACGCAAGCCCACGCCATCCCGCGTGGGCTGCGCTGCCGGGCCGCGGTATCAGAAATCGGTACGCACGCCGGTTAACAGGGCCGCGACGGTTTGCCCGTTATGCGCCACCAAAGAGCCCGATGCATTCTGGAAAACAAATTGCTGTCCTGTGGTTTCGCCACCATTGCGCAACGTCACGCCAGATAGATAAACCCGCGTTTTTTTTGCTCAGATAATCCACCAGCGCCAGCGAGTATTGCTGGCCGGTCAGGCCTGATACGCCAAGAATGTCATGCGATTGGCTGTACAAACCTTGCAGTTCCAGCTTGGGGGTCAGCCAGACATTGCCGCTCAGCACAAAGTTGTTCCAGTGGCTGTTATGCGTGGTGGGGTCGACGTTATCGATATGCTCCCAACCCGCGCCCAACGCATAGCCAGCGGCAAAGGTATAACTGGCCACCAGCTGCGCCCCTTCGGTGCGCGCGCCGGGCGTGACATTGCCGCTGCTACTGCTGCTGACCACCTGGCTATCGGCGCTGGCGAGGCCGCTCAGTTGGGTAAAGGTACGATTTCTGGCGTATTGCAGCCTAGTCCGGCGTTAAAACCGGCGTGGTTGTACAGGGCGCTCACCACATATACCGGCGCGCGCCCGGCGGCGGTGGGGCTGCCGTCCATGCCGTAGTTGCTGCGGAATTGCAGACCGTTCCACACCGGCGTGTCCCACGACAAGCTGTCGTTCAGCCGGGTCGAGAGTTGCGAGAAAGTGGCGTTTTTTTTGCCTTTGTAATCAAACGAATCAAGAAAATCGTCAAACACCGGCGACAGTCTGGACATGATCAGCATCGATTTGTAGCCGGTATCGTAATTGCCAGCGCGGAAGATGCCGTAAGTCGGGCTGCTAAAGCCGATATAAGAGTTGCGGCCGCCCCAGGTACTGCCGCCGTAGCCTTTGGGATTAGCGCCGTTCACGTCGGCAGTGCCGGCGGAGGCGAGGGCGGATTCAATCTGCCACAGGCCGGTCCAGCCGTTGTCCCAACGATCTTCGCCCTTGAAGCCGATGCGGCTGATCGAATCCACCACCCGCGCATGGCCGTTGGCGGCCGGGCTGTTGGTGCCGTAAGTGCCGTAGTGATCATATTCGATATCGCCACGCAGGCTGCCGTACAGGGTGACATCGGCAAAGGCGGCGGGGGCTAGCGGCTGAGGCACAGGGCCAGGGCCAGTATTTTGTTTTTCATCTGCTCTATACCTTGAAAAGCGATTGGCTGGTCGCCTCCACGCAAGTGGCGGGCGGCGACAGGTACGCGCTGATGTCATGCCAGTGGCTTGCCGGCCTTTGATTTATTGAGCGCGCTGCAAGGCATGCCGGCTTGCCTTCAGCGTTTGATGCAGGGGGGGGCGATGTAGGGTTTATTCAGTGCGGGGGACGGGGGTTGGCTTAGTGCACGACCAGGCTGACCACAGGTGCGAGAACGGCATCACCAGCACCAGTGCCGGGATCATATTGGCCACCGGAAACGGCTTGATACCGCAGATGCGCAGGCCGGTTGCCAGCATGATCAGACCACCGACGGCAGAGAAGTCGGCCATCATGTCGGGCGTGGTCAGTGGCAGGATCAGCACCGCAAGGAAAGCCAGAGCCAGCTGCAAAATCACCTGCGGGATGGCAATCGCGGCCACGGCAAAGCCGAGCGCGGTGGCAAAAAAAATGGCCGAGGTGAACAGATCAAGAATGGTCTTGATATAGAGGATGGACGGATCGCCCGTCATGCCTCATGCATGGCCCCGAAAATGCCGGTGCCGCTGGCGCAAAACAGCACCAGGATGGCGACAAAGCGTTCGGTAAATTCGGCATGGCTGAGCGTGGACGAAGAGGCAGAAAGCGATCTACCAGCCCGCGCGCGGAGCCAGCCACCCGGCCTATATGGCGTTCCAGATGGATCAGTTCACCCAGCGCTGCGCCGATGATCAAAGCCAGCACCACGGCCGGCATGAACTTGACCTTGGTTACCAGCACAATGCCCAGCCCCATCGAGGCCAGGCCAAAGGTTTGCGGCAATGCCGTGCGCAGTCGCTCGGGCAGACGTTGCCCCAAAAAAAGCCCCCGGTAAGCCGCCCAGAATCACGGCGGCGCCGTTTACATACGGTCCGATCATGGTAATTACCCTTTATCGTTATATGCGGTTGTTGCTCGACCGCGGGCGAGGGCGCTGGCGCAGCGGGCCCGGGCATCCAGGCCGGTTTGC
>BBFD01000406.1 GCA_001313065.1 Silvimonas sp. JCM 19000 | reverse complement strand
CGGGCAATAACGCCGCCCCGCCGCTGACCCAACTTAACGACTGGCCCAAAATCAGCTACCCACGTCCCAACGACGCGCAAGTCGAAGCGCGCGTTACGGCGTTGCTGGGCCAATTGACGTTGGCGGAGAAGGTCGGGCAAATGACGCAAGTCGAAATCGCCTCGGTCACCCCGGCTGAGATCACGCAGTACCACATAGGCTCGGTCTTGAATGGCGGCGGCTCATGGCCCGGCGGCAAGCAAGCGGCCAGCGTGCAAGACTGGCTGACTTTGGCCGATAGTTTGTGGGCTGCCTCGACCAGTTCGGCCAATGCGCATCCGATTCCGCTGATCTGGGGCACCGACGCGGTACACGGCACAACAACGTGCGCGGCGCCACGCTGTTCCCGCAGAACATTGGCCTGGGCGCCACGCGTGACCCGGCCTTGCTGCGGCAGATTGGCGCAGCGGTGGCACAGGAGGTCACGCATACCGGTATCGACTGGGCGTTTGGCCCCACCGTGGCGGTAGTGCGCGATGATCGTTGGGGTCGCACTTACGAGGGCTATGCCGAATACCCCGAAGTGACCGAAGCCTATGCCCGCGAAATCGTCGAAGGCATGCAAGGCACGCTCGGCCTGGATAGCAGCAATGAAAAAGTGGTCGCTACGGTGAAGCACTTTCTGGGCGACGGCGGCACCACGCTGGGCACCGACCAAGGGGTGACCGCAGTCGACGAGTACACGCTGCGTAATATCCACGGCCGCGGTTATATCGGCGCACTGGAAGGCGGCGTGCAAACCGTGATGGCATCGTTCAGCAGCTGGCAAGACACCGCCAACCCCAACGCCAAAGCCATCAAGATGCACGGCAACAAGTATCTGCTGACCGACGTGCTCAAGACCAAAATGGGCTTTGACGGCTTTGTGGTGTCGGACTGGAATGGCATCGGCCAGATCACCACCGCCAACAGCGATAGCGCCACCAATTGCAGCAATAGCGATTGTCCGTGGGCCATCAATGCCGGCGTGGACATGATCATGGTGCCGGCGCATGACGACTGGAAAGCGTTTATCGCCAATACCATCGCCGAAGTGCAAAGCGGCGCGATTGCGCAATCACGGATCGATGACGCAGTGCGACGCATTCTGCGGGTGAAGGTACGCTTGGCTTGTTCGAGAAGCCACGTCCGTCTGCGCGCACCAAGTCGCATGCCATCGGCACGGCGGCCAATCGGGCACTGGCGCGGCAAGCGGTACGCGAATCACTGGTCTTGCTGAAAAAAAACAACGACCAGACCCTGCCCTTGAGCCGCAGCGCCAGAATCCTGGTGGCGGGCAAGAGTGCAGATAGCGTATCCAACCAATCGGGTGGCTGGACCATCAGTTGGCAAGGCACGGGTCTGACTGCGGCGGATTTCCCCGGCGCAACCAGCTTCTGGTCTGCCGTGAAGAGCATTGCGCCCAACGCCACGCTCGACACCAGCGCCACCGGCGACAAGGCCAATTCGACCTATGACGTAGCCATTGCGGTGATCGGCGAAACGCCGTATGCCGAAGGCCAGGGCGATATCGGCAAGACCAAGACGCTGGAACTGGCACGACTGCATCCGGAAGATCTGGCGCTGATCGAAAGCCTGAAAGCCAAGGGTGTGAAGAAGATCGTGACCGTGTTGTATTCGGGCCGCGCGCTGTATACCAGCCGTGAAATCAACCGTTCGGATGCGTTTGTGGCCGCATGGTTGCCGGGCTCGGAAGGGGGTGGTGTCACCGACGTCTTGTTCCGCAAGGCTGACGGCACCGTCAACTACAACTTCCACGGCAAGCTGTCGTACTCATGGCCCAAGTCGGCCTGCCAGGCACCGCTCAATATCGACGATGCCAGCTATAGCCCGCTGTATGCCTATGGCTACGGTCTGACTTATGCCTTCACGCCCAACCAGCCGCAATATGACGAAACCAGCCAGGCTTATGGTTGCGGTCAGAGCGGCACCGGCGGCCCAGGCGCCACCGATACGCTGGAAGTCTATCTACACGGCAACCAGGACCCATGGACCATGTATATCGGCGCACCCTCCAACTGGGGCGGCGTGACGGTGGCGCAAGCCACGGCCAACGCCACGGCCACGCCAGCGGGTGAACTGAAAGCCACCCCGGTCGATGACCAGGGCGGTATTCAGTGGGGCGCGATGAAGTTCAGCTGGAACGGCGTCGGTCAGGCTTATATGCAGGCCACCAGCGTGGATCTGTCTTCGTATCTGGCGACCGGCTCGCTGGTATTCGACGCGAAGATCAGCAAAGCGCCCAGCGACGACGTGATTGCGCGTGTCGATTGCGGCTATCCGTGCATGGGTCAGATCAACATCAAGAGCGCCATTGTGGCGCAGCCACTGAACACGTGGAAAACGCTGGCGATTCCGCTGGCATGCTTCGCGGCGGCGGGCACGGACTTCACGCAAGTGAATACGCCGTTCTTGATGTACAGCAGCGGTACGTTCGAGATCTCGGTCGGCAATATCCGCTGGGAACCGAACAATGCCGGCAACATTACTTGCGCGGGCACCGCCAAGTAGCACAGCAGTAGAAAACTCTCCTTGTCATATGACGCGGGCCGCTGAATGCGGCCCGTTTTTTTTTACGCCACGCCCGCTGGACGATCCAGGCGCCGATGGCATTATCGGCATTGCGCCGACGGCTTTGCCCAAGGCTGGCGAGTACAACCGCAGCATCGCCCGTCTAACCGTGCGCACGCGCAGAGGCCTGTCATGGCTGCCCAGCTCGACGAATACAACCGCAAACGTGATTTTCATGCCACGCCCGAACCGGCTGGCAAACCCGTCGCCCGGCGGCCGGACCATGCCTTGCAGTACTGCATCCAGAAGCACGACGCCACGCGCCTGCATTACGACTTTCGGCTGGAACTCGACGGCACCATGAAAAGCTGGGCCATCCCCAAAGGCCCTTGCCTTGATCCCGCCGTGCGGCGTCTGGCCGTGCATGTGGAAGACCATCCCTTGTCTTATGCCTCGTTTGAAGGACATATCCCGGAAGGCCATTACGGTGCGGGCGATGTAATTGTGTGGGATCGCGGCGTGTGGATTCCGCAGGGTGATGCGGAAGAAGCTATCGCCAGGGCAAGCTCAAATTCACCCTGGAAGGCGAAAAGCTCTCCGGCCTGTGGAATCTGGTACGCACCACCATTGCGGGCCGACAAGAACAATGGTTTTTTTGATTAAACATCGCGATAGCGCAGCACGGGCCGAGGGTGAATACGATGTCGTCGCGGCCCTGCCGACAGCGTGCTGAGCGAGCGCAGCATCGTACCCAAACAACGCGGCGGCAAGGCGACCAGACCCAAGCCCGTCGCGGCCAAGCCCGCC
>BBFD01000405.1 GCA_001313065.1 Silvimonas sp. JCM 19000 | reverse complement strand
GTCACTGGGTGCGGTTGCCGGCCCGCTGGGCATGGCTGCCGGGGCCGCCATCGGTGCTGTCGCTGGCGGACTGATCGGTAAAGCCGTCACGGAAAAAAAACTGGACCCCTCGGCCGAAGACACCTACTGGCGCGAAGCCCACGCCAACCAGCCCTATGCCAATCCGGAGCAACCGTATGAGTACTATCAGAGTGCTTATCGCGCCGGTTATGAGGGCGCGGTGCGCTACCCCGGTGAACGCTTTGAAGACGTCGAAACGCATATCCGCCGCGATTACGAAAGCAACCGCGGCGCCGCCGACCTGGACTGGCCCGACACCCGCGACGCCGCCCATGCTTCCTGGGATCGCGCTTCGAGCCGCCTGGTGCCGCGTTAAGCCATGGATATCACGCAACTGATCCTGGACGATCATCACGAACAACGCCGCATGTTCGCCCTGCTGGAACAGATTGACCCCAGCGAAACCGAAGCGCTGGGGGCGGTCTGGTCACGGCTGGCGGCATTTCTGGAAATCCATGCCGAGGCGGAAGAACGCTTTTTTTTCTATCCCGCCTTGTTGCGCAAAGGCCGCGGCGAAGGCGGCCGCGATGATGCCGCTGATGAAACCCGCGACGCCATCAAAGACCACAACGAATTGCGCCAGGCCGTCGCCGCCGTGGCGCAATACCACGTTGCCACGGAAGAATGGTATGCCGCCGTCGCCAAAGCCAATGAAGCCAACGGCGACCATATGGCCGAGGAAGAGCGCGAAGGCCTGACCGACTTCCGCCGCACCGCCTCGCTGGCCTTGCGCGAAAAGCTGGCGGTGCAGTTTGTCGCGTTTGAGGCGCAGCATTATCGCGGCGTTAAACCGGTGGACAAAGACCCGCAACAATACGTTGAAGCACACCAGCTGAACGCAGCGCGGCCACGCCACGGCGGCTTGCCCAGCGCCGGGCGTGTCATTTAAATTGATCGGCCCGACCTTTGCTGCGGCCCATCCCATGCTGATTTCCCACCCGCCCGCCGCTGGCGTGCCTGGCTTTTCACTGCGTCAGATCGAGGTCCGCGATGCCAACGCCTGGTATGACTATCTGCGTTTGCCCGAAGTGATTGCACACACCAGCTGGAATCTGCAATCGGCCAACGACCTGGTGCCGCTGATTGAATACTATCGCTCAGAGCCGCCCGATACGGCTCGCCGCATGGTGTTGATCGACGACAGCACCGGCCAACTGGTTGGCAGTATCGGCTTTCACACGGTTTCGCTGACCAACCGTAATGCGAGATTGCTTACGACCTTGCGCCGCATTTATGGGGCCGTGGCATCGCCACCACCTTATGCCGCAATGTCACCGCCTGGGCGCATCGCGAATATGACTGGCTGCGGATCCAGGCCACCACATTAAGCAGCAACGCCCGCTCTGCCGCAGTGCTGGCGCGAAGCGGCTATCAGCAGGAAGGCTGCTGCGCGCCTACCGCATCGTGCGCGGCACGCCGGGCAATTTTCTGCTGTTTGCGCATCTGGCCAGCACTCTGGCTGCGGACGCAGCGGCCTGATGCTGAACTCACGCGTCAGTGTATCGATAAAGTATCAGTTTTTTATCTGACACCTTCCTACAATTTGACGCCCTCTTACGCGTCATGTCATCGTGCCCCTCGCCCGCCGCGCGTCCGCGCTGAGCGGGTACAAAAAACAATAAAAAACCGCACTTTCCGCACCTGGTCGCTCCATCCGTCTGTAGCCCATAAATGCCGCACCCGCGCTTGCTTCGCACAAGCCCGGCAAGGTCTCGTCACGCCCGGCGTTTGCGCAAGCGTGCGCGGGTAATGGCCGGTGTGGTGATGGCCAAACCAAATTCAATTAATAACAAAGAGATGAGCATGCAAAAAAAATTGCATTACTTTCCGGAGTGATCCTGAGCGCATTGCTGGCAGCGTGTGGCGGCGGTGGTTCAGATGACAACAGCGCCAGCGCCAATACCTCACCCGGCGTGACCGCCACGCCCACCCCGACCAGCGCGCCTACGCCGACGCCGTCCCCAAGCCCCACGCCGACGCCCTCGACCGATGCCACCTACACCCGCATCGTCCCCACACTGGGCAGCCAGAATACCTATGCGAAAACCATGCACGACAACCGCGGCAACACCATCAGTTACAGCTATAAAGTCACGGTCAGCGCAGTCGGCACCGATGGCAGCGGCATCCAGTCGTTCGCTTCCTTGCCTGGCGGCGTCAACCTGATTCTTAATGGCTACGATCGCACGCAATATCCCGAGTCAGATGACATCGATAGCGCCGGGCGCACGCTGCAATATCGCTATACCGGCGCGTCGGGCATGGAAACGGCGTGCAGCTGGAACCCCCACGGCGGCGGCGCGCCAGCGACCATGAAAGTGGGCGCATCGTTTCACACCGACGCTGATCGCACGTGCACCACCAATGGCGTGACCTATGTGGATCATTTTGTCGAAGACGCCACGCTCACGCGTGGAGTCGATTACCGTGCCCGCAGGCACGTTCCAGGCATTCCGTTTTGATTACGTGGTGCACTGGAATTCCAATGAAACGGACACCGGCACCTTCTGGCGCCAGGCTTCACCGACCAGCACGCGCCTGCTGCGCGAGACATTTACCAGCAGCTACACCAACCCTGGCTACGGCTGGCTTAGCGACGTGGACCGCGTGCTGATCAACTAAGTGCCAGCGCCAAACAAAACGGGCGACCGCCGCAGCGTGTCGCCCGTTTTTAGGGTTAGTGCCCGCGTTATTGCTTGCTTGGCACGTTAGCCATCAATTCTTCTTTGCGCGCAGCCATTTGTTGCGCCAGTTCCGGCATCTGTTCACGGCCTTTGGCGCGAACTTCAGGGAACCACTCGCCTTCTTCTTCTTCAACGTGGTGCTCGATCATTTCGCTCAGCACGGTAAAGCGCGCGTCGTACATATCGTCGCCGGCGTGCATGGCTTCGAGTTGCGCAATCAGCTCTTTACAGCTGGCGTGTTCGACCAGCGATTCGTCGATTTCATCGTCATCACCCAGAATCTGGCGGCTGGCCGGATAGAAGATTTCTTCTTCGATCTGGGTGTGCATGGTCAGCTCCATACAGGCCTCGCGCACGATGCGTTCTTTTTCGGCCAGGTCGTCGCTGTCCTTGATCTTTTCAAACTGGCGGAACAGCGCCTTGACCTTGCGGTGGTCAGCGATCAGCAGATTGGTTGCGGCATCGGACTTGCTGCCCGGTGCGGCGCGCTGGCTGGTGGATTTACGGGGTGCCTTGTGGCTGGAGGCTGCAGTGGCCATGGTGTTTACTCCGGGTGCGTTGAACATGCATGCAGCTTGCCACCACACTCGCGGCAAAACTGTCGGCACGCCCACGAACCCGGCGTAGGCGCGATGAAGCCCGCGCCCGCCAGCCGCTG
>BBFD01000404.1 GCA_001313065.1 Silvimonas sp. JCM 19000 | reverse complement strand
GCCAGCGCCAGCGATTCCACCGGCGGCAACGGCAGGCCAAGGTCTTCCGGCGGCGTCAGCAACTGATCGAGCGCGCCAATCAGCTTGATCGACGCCAGATCCAGCGGCCGATCAATCGGCTCGCTCGACAGCACATTTTCCAGCCCGACCACCGCATCGCTGACCGCACGGTGCACCGGTCCGGTCAGCGGCATCTGGTTTTTTTGCGCAAAGCCGACAGCACGCTTTCCAGCGAGCGACAAATCAGCTCGATGGTCTCCAGATTAACCGAGCGCGCCGCGCCCTTCAGGCTGTGCGCCTCGCGGAACAGCGTTTCGATCAGCGGCTGCAACACCTCGCTACCGTCTTCGGCCCGCACCGCCACGTCCAGCTCCAGCATCAGGCTGGACATGGTCTGTAAATGCTCCTGCGCTTCGATGCGGAACATGGCCAGCAAACGCTGCAGAAAGCGTTCTTCTTCAGTCGACATTCACCCTCAACCCGGCTTGTAGAGCCCTGCGGCCGCGTGGCCCGGCTCGTCGTGTGTTCAGACCTGGTAGCGGTCCACTACCTGCTTGAGCTTCTGCCCCAGCATGTGCAGGTTGTGCGCGGCCACTTCGGTCTGGCGCGTGCCTTCCATATTTTGCGTGGCGGCCACTTTGATATTGTCGGCGGCTTGCGCCAGTTGCCCCATCCCCGCCAGTTGTTGCTGTGCCGAAACGGCAATCTGGCTGGCGGCTTCGGCGCTTTCGTCGCTGCTTTCGGCCAGCAGGCGAATCGATTCACCGGCCTCGCGTGACAAACGGGTGCCGGCTTCGACCGCGCGGTTGCCTTGTTCCGTGGCGACGACGGCGCGACTGGTGGCTTTCTGGATATCCCCGAGAATGCCGCGGACTTGCGCGGTGGCCTGGCGCGATTGCTCGGCCAGGCTCTTCACTTCTTGCGCCACCACGGCAAAGCCCCGCCCTTGCTCGCCCGCTTTGGCGGCTTCGATCGAGGCATTGACCGCCAGCAGATTGGATTGCTCGGCAGATCGTTCACCGTGGCGATGATTTCGCCGATGGCCTGGCTTTGCTCAGACAAACGCAGAATGCTGTCGCCGATCTGTTCCATTTGCTCGCGCACTTGCTGCATGCCCAGCATGCTTTCGTCTACCGATTTGCGCCCCGCCACCGATACTTGCGCCGAACGTTGCGCCACGTCGGCACATAACGCGCTTTCTGGCTGGACACCAGCGCGGTTTGTTTGACTTCTTCCACCGTGGTGGCGGTCTCGGTGGTGGCGGTGGCGGTCTCGGCGGCGGCGGCGGCAATCTGGCTGGCGCTCACCTGGATTTCGCTGGCCGACGCCGTCAACACGCTCACGCCCTCGGCAATTTCGCGGTTCACCTGGCGCAGATTCTGCGTCATGGTGGCAAAGGCATTGCCCAGCACGTCTTGCGCCGACACCGGCGTGATGCTGGCGCGCAAATCACCTTCGGCGATGCGTTGCGCCACATGCGCCATGCCGCGCAGCGATTCAGTCATGCGGATAAACGCGGCGTTCAGCGCGCCGACTTCGTCATTGCGCTTGACCACCTGGGCATCGACACTCAGGTCGCCCAGGCTGATGCGCTCGGCACCCGGTCAGGTCACGCAAGGGGCCGACGATGGCACGATTAAGAAAGATGCCCGCCCCCAGCACAAACAGCGCGGTCAGGCTGATCCCGATGACAATGGTGTCGACGGTAAAAGCGGAATTGGCTTCGGCTTCGGCATTACGCGCTTCCAGCGCGGCCACCACTTTCTTGTTGAGCTCGGTCACGATGCCGCGCGCCTGATCCATGGTGGTCTTGCCGCGATCGGTGACGACCACGGCGCGCGCGGCTTCAAAGCCTTTGTCGCGGCGCAGGATGATGGTCTCCTTGAGCTCGGCCAGCTTGGCATCAGCCAGCACGGTCAGTCGCGCGATGGCTTGTTTGGTCTCGGCCTGCTCGACGGTTTGCGCCAGCGTGGCCAGCCGGCTATCAATCTGCGCTGCCGCGTTGTTATAGGGTTCCAGATAACGCTCTTCACCGGTGATGACATAACCGCGCTGGCCGGTCTCGGCATCCTTCAGCAAAGACATCACGTCGGCCAACTGGCTTTGCACATCCAGCGCATGCGCAATGGCCTTCTCGGATGCGCTGAACTTGTTGATATTGGTCCAGGCGGCCACCCCCACGATCACAATGGCGGCCAGCACCACCAGCAAACTACTCCACAGCTTGACGCCGATGGATGACTTCATAAGTGCTCTCCCTGCTTGGTTAGGCATTGGCGCGGCCCGCGCCTTATCAGTATCGGATGTTGTTTTAACTTAGGCGCTGGGCTGCTCGACCACAACCGCGCTACTGCGTAACAAGCGCAGCGCATCGATCACCACGCTCTGGCTGGCGGTCACGCCCTTCAGATAATCGGCCCGCACGCCCCCCAGCGTGGGCAAGGGCGGCTGGATCTCGGCCAGCGCCAGCATGCGGGTGCCGATGATCACATCGCCCAGAATGCCGAATTCCATTTCGCCATCGCTCAGCACCATCACTTTATTCAGATCGGTAATGCCACGCGCAGGCAAACCAAAAAAAACACGCGCAAATCCATCACCGAGATGATCTTGCCGCGCACATTGACCACGCCCAGGACAAAGGCGGGCGTACCCGGCAGTGGCGTTAACTGGCGCAGCGGATACACCTCTTGCACCCACGCCGTTTCGATGGCGTAACGCTCGTGCGCCAGGATGAATTCCAGCACCTCTATGTGTTCGCCCTCGGCCGCGCCGTCCGCGAGTGGACGGGCCAGCTCACGGGCGCGTTGTTGCATCAGCGCGTCGACGCCAGCGGCGTCCGCTTCTGCCAGCGGATTGTTCATGCTCATCAGTGCCATTCCTCAGTGCGGATCGGGCCAGCGCGCTTCATGCGCTGGCCTGCAACATCAAACGCAATTGCGCCACGGTCATGCCGTCGGATTCGGGCAATAAATCGTCATCGCGCAGGCCGCTTAACAAGCCGAGTGTCACGCCGTACTGGCGTGTGGCGGCGCTGCGCTGGCCAGCCCGGGCCAGCAGTGTACCCAGAAGATAGTGGGCCAGCACAAAGTCATCCTGCAAAAAAAACAGCGCCTGGCGCAAGGCCTGGATGGCGGCGTCGTGGTTGCCTTGCTCGCTGGTAATGACCGCCGCCAGATAACGCAGGCTGGCATCGGTTTTATCGTGTTCGATGGCTTGCTGGCACCAGCGCCCGGCCGCATCCAGCTGGCCCATATTGGCGTGGGCGCGGGCCAGCAAGGGCAATTCCGCGGCGGTTGGCGTGCTGCCGATCAGGGTAATGACCTGCGCGTAGCGATGCTCGTCCAGCAAACCCTGGGCGATTTCGTGCCGCGCGATCACGGCAGGCGCGCCACGGGCGGATGTAGCGCAG
>BBFD01000403.1 GCA_001313065.1 Silvimonas sp. JCM 19000 | reverse complement strand
GGCGTAGTGTCGCTCAGGCTGCTGCCAACGACGCCGTCACAGCCGCTCAGTAATACGCCAAGGCCGAACAGGCCCACGATCAGCGCAATCATTAGTTGTCGCATGGGGTTCTCCGTTCGCTTACTGGATGTCTTGGGTGTTCACGCCGCTCGGCAGCTGTGCCGGCAGCCAGGCACGGCCGATAAACGCACGCGGCGGCCGCCCGACTGCACCACGATCTGGTCGTTGCTGACCAGGGTATTGCTGCGGCCGGTATGCGGCGCGCGCGTGGCGCTCTGGATCTGGTCGTAATACTGGCCCAGTTGCGTACGCAAATCCGGCACGCGGGGGCCTTGCCACGCCAGGGCGAACACGATGCCGGAGGCGTTGATATATTCGCGCAAATGCGTGCCGCTACTGTCGACTGATTCCTGCACGGTGTAAGCCGTTGAGGTGGCCGCCTTGGCCGCAGCGACCAGGTTGCTGGCGGGAATGGTATTGGGGGCTCCGCCCAGCACGGCAAAGGCCGGGCAGGGGGCCAGGATCGCTGTGGCGATCAGACTGGCCAGAGCAGAACGTGCGGTCAGCATGGTTGTTCTCCGCAAACGGGCTGGGGCAAGCTGCTGGGCAACTTGCAGTATTGGGCAGGGGTGCTCGGAATATAGCTGACGCCGCTGTGGGCTGTGCACTGTGACAGGGCGAATGCGAGGTTTTTTTGCGCCATCCTGGTACCAGCCGGGCTGTGCGCACACACCTTACAATGTTCCTGTCGAAGGGCAAGCTGTGGCGTTTTTTGTCGTCAGACGAATGGCAGCTTATCGATAGTCGCGGGAGAAATCCAATGCTTCTGCGGGATAGCGGCGCATTAACTTTTGCTCATATTTGTAGTTTTACTACCGTTCGGCGGCAACGATTTCATGGCGTTTTATGACGGGAACGGTCCGTGCTAATTTCCCCTCTGCTGCATCACGCAGCACGAAATTACCGGCGGGCGGGGTGCAGGAATTCTGTAACAACTCGCGCCTAATCTGGACGGCAAGCGATGTTGGATCGCGCTTGAGCAGGAGTCTACTTCCATGAGCAAGATCACTTTGAAAGCGATTGATACCCTTGAAAGCGACGGCCACGGCATTCGGCTGGAATCCGTTGAATCGGCACTGGATTACGTGTTTGAACGGTTTGAGTCCGACACCGCACAGAACAAGGAAATCTGGGCTGTGACCTACAACGCGCTGGCGGAGGCTGCTGATTCGGGCGCGCCTGCAGCGATTGAGGCGGCGCGTGAGCGGTTGGTGCAGACCATCGGCCACTTCCAACGCGTCGCCGCTTAGGCTGTTGGGCGACTGCAGCACGGCCATCTTGCATCCCGGCGGTGCTCGCGATGCTCATGGGCATTAAGCCCACTCCGCTCGCTGTGCTCCGGCGGTATGCAAGCTGACCGCACTGCAGCCGCCCCGAGGCATTGTTGGACACCGTCTGTTGGGCCAGGTGTGGTGGCTGAAGGCTTGGGCTATGGGACGACTACAGCCGCACCGAGGCATTGTTGGACACCGTCTGTTGGGCCAGGGGTGGTGGCTGAAGGCTTGGGCTGTGGGACGAGTGCAGCGGCCCCGAGGCGTTGCTGGACACCGTCTGTTGGGCCACGGTGGTGGCTGAAGGCGGGCTGTTGATGCCAGGGCGGGATTGCGGTCGGCTAGGCGCGTTGTTGGCGCTGTCTCTGTTTTTTGCTGGCTTGCCGGAAGGCGGGTTGGGCTGACTATCTTTTGTCAGGCGCGAGGCGGGTGATGAACTGGCTATAATTCCGCGCATGACTGAATCCATTGCAACTGCAACTTCCCCCGCGTCGCCCACCATCTGGTTGATGCCGACGCGTGTCCGCGTCCCGTCAAAGAAATGCTGTTCCGTGCGGCGCAACGCACGCAGACGCCGACCGTTCTGGTCGCCAATCAATTATTGAGTGTTCCGGCCTCGCCTTACTTGCGTGCTGTGCAAGTACCGGGCGGCTTTGATGTGGCCGATGCCGAGATCGTGGCCCGGGTGCGGCCCGGCGATCTGGTGATTACTGCGGATATTCCCCTGGCGGCGCAAGCGATCGAGAAAGGCGCGGCTGTGCTTGATCCGCGCGGCGAGCGCCTGAGTGCTGCCAATATCGGTGAGCGTCTGAACCTGCGTGATTTTATGCAGGGCCTGCGTGATAGCGGAGTGGCCACGGGTGGGCCGGCGGCTTTGTCGGCCGCAGATAAACAAGCGTTTGGTCGGGAACTGGACCGCTGGTTGTCAGCCAAAGCGCGTAGCACTTCGTTGCCATTACGCAACGCATAAAACCAACCAACAAACATCTGCAGGAGCAACTCATGAACGCAAGCTGGATCGATATCCAGAGTACCAATGGCGACAGCTATTCCGGTTATCTGTCGCTGCCCCCGCGCGGCACGGGCCCGGGCCTGGTGCTTATTCAGGAAATCTGGGGCGTGAACGAACACATCCGCACCGTGGCGGACCAGTACGCGCTGGATGGCTTTGTGGTGCTGGCGCCGGACGTGTTCTGGCGGCAAGAACCGCGCGTCAATCTGGCGTATGACGAAGCGGGCACCAAGCGCGCATTTGAATTGATGAATGGCTCGATGGCGACAAAGCGTGGAGGATCTGGTCGGGGCGGTCAACGCCTTGCGCAGCCGTGATGACGTGAGCGGCTCGGTGGCGACGCTGGGTTTCTGCATAGGCGGGCGCTTGTCCTTCCAGACTGCGGTGGCGGGCGACGTGGATGCGGCGGTGTGCTATTACCCCGGCGGCATCCAGAACGTGATCGGCCAGGCCGATAAGACTGACACGCCACTGCTGTTCAACTTTGCCGGCAAAGACCACATGATCACGCAAGAAGTGCGTGATGCGGTGGCGGCCAAAGTGGCCGAGCGCGACAACGTTGAAATCTATCTCTACCCCGATAGCGACCATGGCTTTAATCGCTGGGCGGGCGCGCCGTGGAATCTGCACGACGCCATGCTGGCGCGTGGTCGCGTGTTGCAATTCCTGGCACACAACGCGCTGTAACCGGACGAGTTTTACCGGGCTTGTGCAACGCCGGCCTTGTGCCGGCGTTGTTGCATTTGCAAGTACCAGCGCCCACGCGGACCGTCGCATCGATTGGGTTTGACCAGACCGGCCCGACGCTGCTGTAATCTGGCTCGCCACACGGGCCGCATCTGCTCGGCCGACAACGACAAGAGCGATCAACCTCATTGAATAGACAGCAACGGTTATGGGCGGCATTGATCTGGGCGGTGCTTTTGCATCTGGCCCTGCTGCTGATCCCGGTCACGTTTAAACGCGATGCGGCAGATGCCGACAGCGCGCCGTTGACCATCGTGCTGAATAACGTGGTGCCGCCGCCCGAGCTGCCCACACCGGCACCGAGCGATGCGCAGGATGCGCAACTGCAGAC
>BBFD01000402.1 GCA_001313065.1 Silvimonas sp. JCM 19000 | reverse complement strand
TTGATGATGAAACTGATGTCCGGATACTGGCGTGCCAGTTCCACCGCTTCGGGCATCTGGTCGGGGTAGAGCTGCAAGTCAAAGCTCAGGCGATATTTGCTCAGCAGCCCGAAGTTGCTGCGCCACAGCGGCTCGCGCATAAAGTGGCGGCCCACGTAATCAAAGCGCGGGTTGCGATGCACATTCAGAATCTGGCGAATGCCGCGCACATTGCGATATTGGCAGTGCGCGGCCAGCAGTTTTTTCTACGTCGGCGCTGGGTTGGCTAAAGTCGGCGGCGGCGACAATCGCGCCGGGCAAACCGTGGTTGCCGGGCGCATCGGCCAGACTTTGCAGCCAGCGGGTTTCTTCCACCGGATCGGCCGGGTCGTGGTTAGCGTCGATATGCACGGCATCCAGAATGACCACGCCCGCCGCAGCCGCATCGGCCAGCAGATCGGTGACGACATAATCACGGCGGATCGGGCTGATATCGCCGGTATACCCTTCGCCTTCGGCTTCCATCCACGGGTAGCGATGCGTGCTGATTTCCCAGAGATGTATATGCGGATCGACGACTTGGAGTTCAGACATACGCGGTCTCCGCTCAGGCAGGTGGAACATCGGTTGCAGCGCAATTTGCACCGGCGCGTGGTCGGGCTCGGTGGCCATCAGGTCGGCCATGTAATCCCACCACTGGCGCACGATGGCCTGCGTGGGCAAGGCGTCCATGTCGTGGTCGGCTGGGGCTTTCAACACGGCAAACAGGATGTGCGTGGCTCATCCAGAAAAAAATCCAGTAATCGACGATGCCCGCCGCCTTCAGCGCATGCGCCAGCTCGGGCCAGAGGTTGTCGTGGCGGCGTTTGTATTCCGCCGCCGCACCGTGGTTTAACTGCATGCGAAACGCGTGGGTATGCAATTCGGCCATGGCGGGTCTCACTGCAGATTGACGAACATGCCGCCGTCCACCAGCAAGGCCGCGCCGGTCACGTATTGCGCCATATCGGAGGCCAGAAATACGGCCGGGCCGACCAGATCTTCGGGCTGGCCGAGACGGCCCAAGGGGATGCGTTTTTTTCGAAATACGCTTTCTTGTCCAGATCGGCCAGGTCGTCTTTATTGATGTCGGTAAGGATGGTGCCGGGCAGTAATGAATTGCAGCGGATGCCGTATTTGCCCAGCGCAATCGCACACGATTGCATCAGCGAATGCACGCCGCTTTGGTGGGCGTGTAGTGCGTCTGGAACTCGCCGCCCACCAAGCCGAGATCGAACTCATCGCGATAATCGAGCCGCCCCGGCCTTGCTCTTTCATACGATTGGCCACGGCCTGGGTGACGAAATACGCGCCGTGCAGATTCACTTCCATCGTGCGCTTTAGCGTTTCGGGCGGCATATCGAGGAAGGCGTGAAACGGACAGATGCCCGCATTGCTGACCAGCACATCCACGCCACCAAAATTCTCCACCGCGGCTTGCACCAGCAGGCTGCCGGTGGCAGGGTCGGCCACATCGCCTTTTACCGCCACCACGCCACGGCCCAGCGCCTGGATTGCCGCCACCACCTCATCGGCATTGCTGTGATGGCTCACCACCACATTCGCGCCGTGCTGCGCACATCCGATGGCCACCGCCGCGCCAATACCGCGCGAGCCACCGGTGACGATCACTGTTTTATCTTTGAGCAACATGCAGCGTTCTCCGTATTGGGTTCAGTGCCGGCGGCAATCAGCGCTCGTACGGGCGATTGAGCTTGCATTCGGGGTTAAGCCGCACGCCAAAACCGGGCGCCTGCAACTCGGATACCTTGATGCGGCCGTTGACGGGCACCGGCTCATCCAGCAGCAAGGGGTTGAACATCGGCACCACCTTGTCGGCCTTGGGCGCCATCATCAGGAACTCCGCAAACGGGCTGTTGTGGCGCGTAATCACAAAGTGATAGCTGTAAACCGACGAACCATGCGGCACCACCATCACGTTGTGGGCATCGGCCAGCGCGGAAATCTTGATCAGTTCGGTCATGCCGCCGCACCAGCGACGTCGGGCTGGATGATGTCGGCGCATTGTTGTTCCAGCAGCAGGCGGAAACCCCAGCGCGTGGCTTCGTGTTCGCCGGTGGTCACCAACATGCCGCGCGGCACATTGCGCTTGAGTTCGGCGTAGCCCCAGTAGTCGTCGGGCGGCAAAGCTTCTTCAATCCACTTCAAGCCGTAGGCGTGGGCGGCGGTGGCAAGCCGGGTGGCGTAATTGACGTCCAGGCTCATCCAGCAATCCAGCATCAACCAGAAATCGTCGCCGACGCGGTTGCGCATATCGGCAATCATTTCCAGGTTTTTGCGCAAGCCGGCTTCGCCTTCGGCCGGGCCGTGATGCAAGGGCATCTTGCCGCCGATAAAGCCCATTTCTTTGGCCAGATCGGGCCGGGCGCCGGTGGCGTAAAATTGCAGTTCTTCACGCACTGCCCCGCCCAGCAATTGATGCACCGGCTCGCCGCGCACCTTGGCCAGCAAATCCCACAGCGCCAGATCGACGCCCGAAATCGTGTTGATCACCACGCCTTTGCGGCCGTAATACAGCGTGGAGAAATACATCTGGTCCCAGATTTTTTCGATATCGGTGACCAACTGGCCTTCCACAAAGCGCGCCAGATGTTTTTCGACGATATAAGCCCCGATTTCACCGCCGGTGGTGACGGCAAAACCCACCGTGCCATCGCTGGCTTCCACTTCCACCACCAGCGTGCCCAGGACGTTGATGCCAAAGCTTTGCCGGCTTTGGCGGTATTCCGGATAACGGCTCATCGGCGTGGCGATATGGTCGTCTATCCAGTGGCCACCGCCCTGGTCGTGGTAATCAGCGCCGCCGCCCCTCACGGTAAAGGCGCGGATATGTTTGATGGTTGGCATGGCCATAATGCGTCGCTCCTGCAAGGCTGGGTCGGATCAATAAGTGGCGCGGCCGCCAGAGATGTCGAAGGTGGCGCCGGTGCTGAACGAGCAGTCTTCCGAGGCCAGCCAGCCCACCAGCGCAGCCACTTCGTCCACTTGCAGAAAACGCGCCATCGGGATTTTGCTGAGCATGTAATCGATGTGCTCTTGCGCCATCTGATCAAAGATCTCAGTTTTGGCCGCGGCGGGGGTAATGCAGTTGACCACTACGTTTTTTGCTGGCCAGTTCTTTGCCCAGCGATTTGGTTAGCCCGATCAAACCGGCCTTGGACGCGCTGTAGTGCGAGGCATTGGGGTTGCCCTCTTTGCCCGCCACCGAGGCCACGTTGATGATGCGCCCGTAGCCATTGGCCAGCATGCGCGGCACCACGGCGTGGCAGACGAGGAACGGCGCAATCAGATTGACTTCGATTACCTTGGCCCACACGGTGGGGTCCAGTTCCCACGTCGGCGCGTTGCCGCCGGTAATGCCCGCGTTATTGACCAGGATGTCGATCTTGCCGTGCGCCGCTTCCGTGGCTGAGTGGCTGCGCCGACGGCGGCGCGGTCGG
>BBFD01000401.1 GCA_001313065.1 Silvimonas sp. JCM 19000 | reverse complement strand
CGCCAGTCTGGCAGGCCATGCCCCCGGCGCTGGCGCTGCAATCGCGCTCGCTACATGCCGATGATTTTATGGGCGGGGTGACTGATAAATCGCGCTTTCCGTTTGAGCCGTGGCGACGCTGCATGAACCACGCCTTGCGCTTGCAGGCACGCGGACGCGGCGGTTATCACGACCCAGCCGGCGAGCAGGAACTGCGCCTGGGCATCTCGCGTTATCTTGGCTTTAATCGCGCGGTGGCCTGCAGCTGGCAAGACGTGATCGTTACGCAAGGGGCGCAACAGGCGCTGGATTTGCTGGCACGCGTGCTGTTGCAGCCGGGCGATATCGTGGCTATGGAAGAGCCCGGCTACGCCCCGGCGCGTGCTTGTTTTAATGCCGTGGGCGCGCGCGTAATCAGTGTGCCGGTGGATGCCGAAGGTATGCGCGTGGATGCCCTGCCGACCAGGCGCGCCTGGTGTATGTGACGCCATCGCATCAATTTCCGCTGGGCGTACCGCTCAGCCTGGATCGGCGCATCGCCTTGCTGGAATGGGCGCAACGGAGCGGCGCAGTGATTGCGGAGGACGACTATGACGGCGAATTCCGCTTTGAAGGCCGGCCGCTCGATGCGCTGAAGAGTCTGGATCGCGCGGGTCTGGTCGCCTACGTCGGCACCTTCTCCAAAACCATCTTTCCGGAATTGCGCGTGGGCTATCTGGTGCCACCGCAGTCGCTGGCAGCGGCGCTGATCAAGGCCAAGCAACTGAGCGACTGGCACAGCGCCTCGCTCACCCAGGCGGCACTTGCGCGCTTTATGCTCGATGGCGAATTTGCCCGCCATTTGCGCCGCAATCACAAGCTGTATCAAGCGCGACGCGCCATGCTGATCCGCCATCTGAGTGGGCCACTGGCACCGTGGTTCAGGCCTATCGTGACCATGGCTGGCATCCACATGACGGCGTTGCTGCGGCCCGGCATCGACGAAGACGCAGTGATTGCCTGCGGCGATGCGGTGCAGGTCGGCTTGTACGGCACACGCCATTTTTTTTATGCCGACAGCCCGGCGCAACCGGCTTTGTTGTTTGGCTATGGCGAAATCGACGTCTGCCGCATCGACGCCGCATTGACCCGGCTGGAACAGGCCTTGCGTGAGCGCATGCCAGTGGTCACCTGAAAACGCCACAAATTGGCGATTTATGCCGACCACGTCCCGGCCTAAGCTGGCGCTCAGATTCTCACCCACCCCTGGAGCCTGCCATGTCTGAACGCCTTAACTTCTACAAAGCCAATTCCGCCGCCGTGATGGCCCAGAGTGCGGTTGAGCAATATCTGGCCAAATCGACCATCGAAAAAAATCACTGGCTGAACTGGTGCGCTTGCGTGCTTCGCAAATCAATGGCTGCGCCTTTTGCGTGGATATGCATGTGGCTGACGCACGCAAAGGCGGCGAAGATGAGCGCCGCCTGGCCACGGTCTGCGTCTGGCAAGAGACCCATCTGTTTACTGACCGTGAACGTGCCGCGCTGGCATGGACCGAAGCACTGACCCGCATTGCCACCCAGCCAGTGACTGACAAGCTGTACGACGATCTGGCCACGCATTTCTCTGAAGCCGAACGCGTCGATCTGACCTTGCTGATAGGCAGCATCAACACCTGGAATCGCATGGCCATCAGCTTTCGCAAACCACTGCCCTAAGCAGCTCGCCCACGGCACCCCGCGCCGTTGGGCTGATTGCCAGGTATTACGCTTGCTCGCGGGCCGCCGCATCCTTTTAAATCCGGCTGGCCCGCGCGGCTTGTCTGGTGCGGGCTTGTTTGCAACCCGTATCGAGTTCTCTTTTATGCAAGCCGTCGCCGAGCAGATCGGCCAGGCGCAAGTCCGCGCCGTGGTCACCGAATTTTATAGCCGCGTGCGCACGCATCCCGAACTGGGCGTGCCGTTCAGGCGCGTGAGTGACTGGCCGCATCATCTGGATATCCTCACGCACTTCTGGTGGGTCACGCTGGGCGGCGAGCGTTACCTTGGGCATCGCTACGAAGTCACCGAGCGCCATCTGGCTGCGGGCTTCACCCCGGCGCTGCTGGACATCTGGTTGGCGCTGTTCACGCAGACGGTGCACGAAATGCTGGCGCCAGCGCTGGCCGATGCATGGCTGGAGCGCGCCCAGCGTATCGGCAAATCGCTGCGTATTCTGTACGTATGGCAGCAAGACCCCAGCCGCGCCGAGCGCGAGTTGTAAATCTGTTGTAAACATCCCGCATGTCGCTGGCTGCAATATAAACCACGCGACAAGCCTGCACATAGCTGTCTAAACTAGACAGCGTGTGCGCGTCCGGGCGTGCACGGCCATCACTATAAATTTGCCGTCCACGGCATTGTGTCGCGTCGCAAGGGGTGTTTTACATGAAAACCAGAACCGTTAAACTGCCGCTCGGCATCACGCTGGAAGTCTATAACCGCGCGGGCACCAACGCCGTGTCCGTCGCGCTTAAACGGCGCGAACGCACGCTGTTGTTCTTGTTTGATAACGTGCCGCAAGCGCATGTGCTCAGCGCGCTGGATGAATTCCGCGACGCGGTGGCCGCCTTACCTGCGGCGCATGCCGCCCATACCGAAGCCAGCAAACCTGTCGCTCTTGAAAGCGATTTGATTACGCTGCGCACCGGGCTACGCCAGGCCGTGATGCGCGGTTTGTTGGCCGACGACAAACAACCCACCGGCCCGCAACCGCCGCAAGTTTATGCCTCGATCATTGGCGATTTTGCTGGGTGGCCAAGCAGCCGCTGACGGAAAGCGGCGTCAGCCCGGAAAACCAGCTCACCGGGCTGCTGGAACGCAATATCCGCCGCTCCGACAGCCGCTCAGCAAAGCCGACGCCGCCCACGTCTCGCAACGGCTGGTGGACGCGCTGCTGGCTGAATTCAATTTTGTGCCGCTGCGCCGCTAACAGCGCAAGCCGGCCCGGCCGGCGCTTGCAGCTGGCGCAAGCGCTTGTCGGCTGCTGTTGATATAACGCCTTGCAGATGAGAACGGTTCTCGTTTATATTCTGCCGCATGGATACCCGTCGCCCTCACCCGTCCCCCACGCCCGCTCCGTCTGCAGTCAGCCACGGGGTCGAGCACACGCCGGTCATCAATAGCCGTGATCTGCTGCATGCGGGTCATTCGGTGGTGATCGAACACAACGGTGTGCGCTACACACTGCGCGAGACGCGACAGAGCAAGCTGATCCTGACCAAGTAGCCCGGCCCTGATCAGCGCTTTCCATAACCACCCATAACAATCACAAACCGCGCACGCCAGCCAGCCGCGTTTATTTGTGCTGCCCGCAGCACAAGCCAGCCAGCCGCGCCGAGACCTTACCGTCATCTATTACCTTGCTCGAAGGTTTGACGGGTGCGTCTCTACGCTCAAGGAAACTGGCATGAACCGAATTCCGCATCGCCCCGTCGCGGCGGCGCTGACCTTAATGGTGTGCGCGCTTAGCAGCGCCTTTGCTCACGCCGCCACGGCCGAC
>BBFD01000400.1 GCA_001313065.1 Silvimonas sp. JCM 19000 | reverse complement strand
GGCCAGTTTATCGGCGAAGCATTCCGCGAGATGGCGTTGGCGCTGGCCGCATTAACCTTTGTGGCCGGCTGATTGCTATCTGACCTTGCGCGTGGCTCCCGTGCCTGCGCCCGCCCTGCAGCCGGTGCTGTGCGCGGCCAAAGCCGAGGATTGATGCGGCAGGCACGTGGCGCTGGCCCTAACGGCCGGTGCTGCGTGCCCGCACTCGATCGATCACGCCTTGTACCAGCTCGCTATGGCGCTCTTTGCGATAAATCATCCACACCGCCGTGCGCGCGCCTTCATCAGCCAGCGTCCGTAGGTGACTTTATCGACCTGGATGCGTTGCTGCAGCCCGGTCAGGATGGCGATGCCAAACCCGGCCGCCACCAGCGCAATCTGCGTGGACGGCTCGCGCGCCTCTTGCGTCACCCGCGGTTTGAAGCCAGCCGCGCGGCACAGCGCCATGATCTGCTCGTACAAGGCGATGCCGATATTGCGCGGAAAGCAGACGAAATCCTCATGGGCAAAATGCGCCAGTGGAATCGGTACAGCGGGGTCGCCTTGCGCGGCTGGATGGTCGCTGGGCAGCACCACCACCATGGGCTCGTGATTGACCTCCATCGCTTCAATCCCGGCGGCAGGCTCAGGCCACGTATCATGCCGATATCGAGTTGGCGCTCGATCAGGGCATTGACCTGCGCTTGCGAAGACATCTCGTTGAGCACCAGATTGACCTGCGGCATCTCGGTGCGTAATTCGCGCAGCACTTGCGAGAAGGCTTCGGTAAAGGGCGCGGACGGGGTAAATCCCAGCCGCAACTCGCCGGTCTCGCCGCGATGCGCGCGTTGCACCTGTTCGCGCGTGCGCGCTACCGCTTGCAATATGGTGCGCGCGTTATCCAGCAACACCTGGCCCGCGCCGGTCAGCAAAACCCGGCGGTTGGTGCGTTCGAACAATTGCGCGCCGAGGTCGCGTTCCAGCGCCTGGATTTGCTGGCTGAGCGGTGGTTGGGTCATGCCCAGCCGTTCGGCGGCGCGGCCAAAATGCAGGGTTTCCGCCACGGCGACAAAGTATTCAAGTTGGCGCAATTCCATCGAGCGTTCCATCCAGTCGAAATGCGTATCAAACGGGTCGATTGATATTATCGACATTAAGCGGGTGCTTTTCTAGACTGGCCAGTCTGACCGTCGCACCGCCCGGAATTGCCGCATGACCCAAGCCGCCTCAGCCGCCCCGCAAACCCTGTTGAAAGATGCCCCTGCCGATGGGCTGCCCCTGCCGCAGCGCACCTGGGCCATTCTGGCCATCGCTATGGCCATCACCATGGCTGTGCTGGATGGCGCCATCGCCAATGTGGCCTTGCCCGCCATCGCGCGCGATCTGCACGCCACGCCCGCCAGTTCGATCTGGGTGGTTAATGCCTATCAACTGGCGACCACGGTGTCTTTGCTGGCGTTCGCCTCACTCGGCGATATTTTTTTTGCTATCGCCGGGTGTATCAGCTGGGTTTGATCGCCTTCACCCTGGTGTCGGTGTTGTGTGCCTTGTCGGATTCGCTGCTTACCTTGACGCTGGCGCGCATCGTGCAGGGCTTTGGTGCGGCCGGGATCATGAGTGTGAACACGGCGCTGGTGCGCATTATTTATCCCAAACGTTATCTGGGGCGCGGCATGGCGATCAATTCGCTGGTGGTGGCCTTGTCCAGCGCGGCCGGGCCGACCGTGGCGGCGGCGATTTTGTCGGTGGCCTCATGGCAATGGCTGTTCGCCGTCAACTTGCCGATTGGTCTGCTGGCTTTGGCACTGGGCTATCGCGCGCTGCCGGACAATCCACATCAGGCCACGCATGGTTTTGATATGCAAAGCGCGTGGCTGAATGCCATAACCTTCGGCTTTCTGATTTTTGCCATCAACGGCTTTGGTCACGAGGCCAATCGCTGGCTGATCAGCGCCATGCTGGTGATCGCCATTGGGGTGGGCTACTTCTTTGTTAAACGCCAATTGACGCTGACTTCACCGTTGTTGCCGGTGGATTTGCTGCGGATTCCGATGTTTGCATTGTCAGTGGGTACGTCGGTCTGTTCGTTTTGCGCGCAGATGCTGGGCATGGTGTCGCTGCCGTTTTATCTGCAAGAAACCCTGGGCCGCAGCGCTACCGAAACCGGGCTGCTGCTGACGCCGTGGCCGCTGGCGATTGTGGTGATCGCGCCGCTGGCGGGCCGGCTGGTGGAAAAGAAATATCCACCCGGCGCACTCGGTGGCGTCGGCCTGGCCTTGTTGGCGCTGGGACTGTTATTGCTGGGCATGCTGCCGAGCGCGCCCAGTGACGGCGATATCATCTGGCGCATGGCTTTGTGTGGCATAGGCTTTGGGTTCTTCCAGTCGCCGAATAATTTTGCGCTGCTGAGCTCGGCCCCGCCGCAGCGCAGTGGCGGTGCCAGCGGCATGCTGGGCACCGCACGGCTGGTGGGGCAGACCACCGGTGCGTCGCTGGTGGCATTGATGTTTGGCCTGTTTCCGCTGCACGGCACGCGCATGAGTCTGGTGCTGGGCGCGGGCTTTGCGGTCGTCGCAGCCGGTGTCAGCTTTATGCGGTTAGCCAGTACTGACCGCACCACGCCGTCACAGAGCAAGGCCTGACGCCTGCTGCCTGCTGGGATGTGCAAGGCGTGCGCGCCACACGCGAGCCAGGCCCTGAGCGGTTTTACGGCTCGCCATCCCAATAATCCAGATTCTGCCCACGCCGCTGCAGCGCCACAAAACGCGTGCCGTCCGTCAACGTAACGCTGGCCTGAAACTTGTCTGAATCGGGGTACTCCACAATCTCTGGCGTATCGCGCGTGCTGATCGACAGATATTGCAACGGCGCGTCTGAGGTATTGATGAGCTGATGCGGGTATTCCGGGCCGGGCGGAATAAAAAATGACATCTCCGGCTTTGACCGGCACATGCGTATCGGCCACGCGCAAGGTGCCGTGACCTTGCACGATGATGAACATTTCTTCTTGCGCATGATGTGCGTGATAAGGCAGGACATCTTGCCCGCAGCCACCGTATCCACGCTGGCACCCAGTTTGCGCGCCACCGTGCCCAGCGCTAGCCGCGCGCACATCGAGTCATAAAGTGGCGCGCGCGTATCGTGTTCCAGTTCAACTTCATTAAAATTGCGGATCAGTTTTTTTGAGCGAGTTCGGCTGCGCGGTCGGTCATGGTGGGCTCCGGCAAAGCGAATCCTGATTTGAAAGCACTCGGCGGAGTGCGTGGGCATAAGCATCGCGGCAAGCTGTGTGTATCGTTGAGACTGAGGACAGCATCATGGTCGCTCTGGACATTATGGAACAAGAAACCCGCAATACTGATTACGCGACGGACGAGGCACGCTGGCAGGCCATGCTGACGCGTGACGCGGCCGCCGATGGCGTGTTCTGGTATGGCGTGCGCACCACCGGCGTGTATTGCCGGCCGTCATGCCCCAGCCGCCATGCCTTGCGCGCAACGTGGCGTTTTACGATTGCAGCGCGGATGCGCGGGCGGCCG
>BBFD01000399.1 GCA_001313065.1 Silvimonas sp. JCM 19000 | reverse complement strand
GGTGTTCTGGTTTGTAGTTGCTGCGTTGGATGGCCAGCGCGCATTGCACATAGCGCGGCGCTGTTTCGGCGCGATGGCTGGTCACTGGCGCGATGCTGGTACTTCCGTCGCGACAGCGGCTGTCGGCGTAAGGGTTGCGCTGGTCGGCGTTGGTTGTGGCGTAACTGGCGGGGTCGGTTCGCTGGTCGGCGCAGGTGCGCTGGCGGCAACGGCACTGGCAATCACGTCGCTGGCAGTGACCGCACTGGCAGTAGTGGCTGCATTTGCAGCGGCACTGGCTATCGTCGGCGTGCTGGCAATCTGGGTTGGAACGGGGCGGGGGGTGCTGGGCAGGATCACGTCCTGGCTGGCGTCGGGTCGGTCGAGCAGCCAGATGCCGCCCAACACAATAATGATCAGCCGGCGGCAATACCCAGGCGCCAGAACAGTTGTTCTTTAAGCCGGTTCTGCTCTGCCTGCTGCAGGATGGGGTCCAGTTGGTCGCTCATCTGCCGAATCGGGGTTGAGTTTGTTATAATGCCCGGCTGTCTGGCTGCAAGACGCCCTCGGCGTGCACCGATCATGAGCCGCGATGCCGTATTTGCAAGGTGTCGCAGGCGAGCAGTAAATCATCAGCAATCCCCGCAAGTCAATCACACTGGAGCAATAAATGGCTATTGAACGCACCCTGTCCATCATCAAACCTGACGCAGTTGCCAAGAACGTTGTCGGCAAGATCGTTGACCGCTTTGAAACCGCTGGCCTGAAGGTTGTGGCTGCCAAGCTGGTGCAACTGTCGCGCGCCGAAGCCGAAGCTTCTACGCCGTGCACGCTGCCCGCCCGTTCTTCAAAGACCTGGTTGACTTCATGGTTTCTGGCCCGGTGTTCGTGCAGGTTCTGGAAGGCGAAGGCGCCGTTCTGAAAAACCGTGACCTGATGGGCGCGACCGATCCGAAAAAAAGCCGACAAGGGCACCATCCGCGCTGACTTCGCTGAATCGATCGATGCCAACGCCGTTCACGGTTCCGATAGCGCCGAAAACGCCGCGATCGAAATCGCTTACTTCTTCCCGGCTAGCCAGGTTTACAGCCGCTAAGCGGGCAGATTGCGGGAGCTCTGGATATGTCGGTCAATTTGATGGATTACGATGCGGAAGGCCTTGCCGAGCTGATGATCAGCTACGGTGAGAAGCCGTTTCGCGCCAAACAGTTGATGAAGTGGATTCACCAGCGTGGTGAGACTGACTTCAGCAACATGACCGACATCGCCAAGGGCTTTCGCGAAAAGCTGCAGGCCGGCGCCGTGGTCAAGGCGCCTGGCATGCTAGCCGAGCATGTGGCCAGCGACGGCACCACCAAGTGGCTGCTGGATGTGAATGTCGGCAACGGCATCGAAACCGTGTTCATCCCTGAAGATGACCGCGGCACGCTGTGTATTTCTTCGCAGGTTGCTGCGCGCTGGAGTGTTCGTTCTGCTCCACCGGCCGCCAGGGTTTTAACCGCAATTTGTCGGTCGGTGAAATCATCGGCCAGTTGTGGTGGGCCAATAACCGGCTGAGCGCTGAACAAGCGCGGGTTGCGCGCCAGTGAACGATGACGGCCGCATTGTCACCAATGTGGTGATGATGGGCATGGGCGAGCCGCTGGCCAACTTTGATAACGTCGTGTCTGCGCTGCAGATGATGCTGGACGACAATATGTACGGCTTGTCACGCCGACGCGTTACCTTGTCCACTTCGGGCATGGTGCCGGCCATGGACCGTCTGCGCGAAGCCTGTCCGGTGGCGCTGGCCGTCAGTCTGCATGCGTCCAATGACCGTATCCGGGATGAAATCGTCCCCCTGAATAAAAAAAATATCCGCTGGCGCAATTGCTGGCGGCCTGCAATCGCTACCTTGAAAAAAAAGCCCCGCGCGATTTCATTACCTTTGAGTACGTCATGCTTGAAGGGGTGAATGATCAGCCCGAACATGCGCGTGAGCTGGTGGCCTTGTTGCGCGATACCCCTTGTAAGCTGAATCTCATTCCTTTCAACCCCTTCCCGAATTCGGCTACAACCGATCCGGCCGTGATGCTATTCTCGCGTTCCGTGACATCCTGGTGAACGCGGGCTACATCTGTACCGTGCGCAAGACGCGCGGTGACGACATCGATGCCGCCTGTGGCCAGTTGGTGGGCAGGTCAAAGACAAGACGCGTCGCACCGCGCGCCTGGCCGCGGAGACCCGGCCGATTACATTCAGATAAAACCAACAGAGGGGAAGTGCATGATCCGGCGGTATCCGCTTTTGATGTTCTGCCTGGCAATGTCATGCTTGAGCGCGCAGCACGCTCTGGCCGATGACAGCACTTCTTCCGGAGACCGCCGCGCTGCGGTGCATACCCAACTGGCTGGCGAATACCTGAAGCGGGGTCAATACAACGTGGCGGTGCAGGAAGTGCGCGAAGCACTGACCACCAGCCCGCGTTATCCCGCCGCCTTTGGCATGCTGGGCCTGATCTACGCCGAATTGCGCGACGACGCCCAGGCCACCGCCAATTTCAAGCAAGCCCTCGAATACGCACCGAATGACCCCGATCTGAACAACAACTACGGTTGGTATCTGTGTGGTCACGGCAAGCCGCAAGAGGGGGTGCAGTATTATCTGAACGCACTCAAGAACCCCTTGTACCCGTCGCCCGACAAGACCTTGCTCAATGCCGGTCAGTGTGCCGAATCGGCGGGCGACTTTGCTAACGCCAAAGATTATTTCAGCCGGGTAATGCGCTACCGCCCGGACAGCGTCGATGCACGCTTTCAGTTGGCAGATCTGGGAATCAAAACCAAAGATTACGTGCTGGCGCGGCAAAACTATAACGACGTGCAACGTATGACTCAGCCCAGCGCGCAGGTCACCTTTCTGGGCCTGCGGCTGGAACACGCGCTGGGCAACAAGGACGCCGAAGCGCGCCTGTCCGAAATCCTGAAGCGGCAATATCCGGATTCCATTGAAACCACCCGGTTGTTGAGCGGTCAGCTTGACTGAATCCGCTAACATCAAGGCAAGCCGGAACACCGGCGGACGATGCAATGAGTGAACAAGAACAGAACCTGCGCGCGCACGGGCCCGGTACGGTACTGAAGGCGCGGCGCGAAGAGCTTGGGCTCGATATCGATTACGTGGCCACCCAGCTCAAATTGTCGCAGCGCCAGATTGATTCGATCGAAAGTGATCGCTTTGATCAGCTGCCAGGCAATACCTTCGCGCGTGGCTTTGTGCGCAATTACGCGCGCATGCTGCAGCTTGATCCAGCGCCGATCATGGCCGATCTGGAACGACTGCTGCCACACGAACGCACGCAAGCGGCACTGCCGCACGTGGCGGAAGAATCGTCTGCGTTTAACTTGAGTAGCGGTAGCGGCTCGGGCGGACGCTGGATGGTGGGCCTTGGCTTTGTGGTGGCCTTTATCGGCGCCGTGGGCGCGATCCTGTGGTATTTGCAGCAACCGGCCTCGCCCGAGCTGGCAACGCCTGCGGTGGCTTCGGCGCCCGCGCTGGAAGCGCCCCCGG
>BBFD01000398.1 GCA_001313065.1 Silvimonas sp. JCM 19000 | reverse complement strand
CTCAGGCGGTGAGCGGCTCGGTGCGTTCCAGCAGCCAGTCCCGCGCTGCGCCTTCTACCAGCGGCAGCAGGCGTTCACGCACGGTGGCGTGATAGTCGTTCAGCCACGCCAGTTCATCGGCACGCATCAGGCTGACGTCAATGACGCGCGTATCGATCGGGCACAGTGTCAGCGTTTCAAACTGCAGAAATTCGCCAAATTCGTTGCTCTCAGCCGGGGTGTTCAGGACCAGGTTTTCGATGCGGATACCCCATTGTTGCGGCCGGTAAATGCCCGGCTCGATCGAGGTAATCATGCCCGCTTCCATGGCGGTATCGGGCCCCGCGTCGCGGAAGTAGCCTATGCTTTGCGGGCCTTCGTGCACATTCATGAAATAGCCCACGCCGTGACCGGTGCCATGGTTGTAATCCACGCCTGCGGCCCACATCGGCGCGCGGGCGATGCTGTCGAGCATGGCGGCGCGAATCGCGCGTGGAAACTTTGCGCTCGACAAGGCAATCACGCCTTTCAGTACCAGCGTGTAATCGCGCTTTTGCGCCGCGCTGACCGTCCCGACCGGCACCACGCGAGTGATGTCGGTGGTGCCGCCCAGATATTGGCCGCCAGAATCGATCAGCAACAGACCGTTGCCTTTGATTTCGGAATGCGCCTCGGGCAGTGCACGGTAGTGCGGCAAAGCGCCGTTGGCATTAAAGCCGGCGATGGTGCTGAAGCTGAGCGACACAAAACCGGGGCGTTTGGCGCGTTCTGCCGACAGTTTTTCATCGATGGTCAGTTCGGTAATCGCTTCGACGTTGAGTGCCTTATCCAGCCACGCAAAGAAATTGCACAACGCCGCGCCGTCTTGCGCCATGGTCGCGCGCACATTGGCGGCTTCTTCGGCGGTCTTGCGCGATTTGGCCAGTTGCGACGGGTTGAGCTTTTCAATCACGCGGGCCGAAGCCGGTACCGAGCCAATAATGCCGACGGTGGTGCGCGCCGGATCGGCCAGCACCACGGCATTGGCGGGCAATGCGCGCAAGGCGGCGGTGGCCTGGTCGTACGGTTGCAGCGTTACGCCATCCTGCGCCAGTGTGGCTTGCAGTGCGGCATCGATCTTGTCGTCGCCAATAAACAGCGTCAGCTGATCGGCGTTAAGTAGCGCATGCGCGAGGAAGACCGGGTTGTATTCGACGTCAGCACCGCGCAGGTTCAGCAGCCAGGCAATATCATCCAGCGCCGAGATAAAATGCCAGTCCGCGCCCGCGTTCTGCATGGCGGCACGCACCGCTTGCAGTTTGCTGGCGCGCGAAACCGGTGCTTGCGGGCCGATATGTTCATACACACGTGCCGACGGCAGCGTCGGGCGGTCAGCCCAGGCCGCGCCGAGCACATCGATATCGGTGCGCAGCGCGATGCCTTTTTTCTTTAAGCGCGCCGGCCAGCGCTTTGCCCGCCCCGAGGGCCAGCACATCGCCATCGGCCGCAACCGTTGCACCCGCCGGCAGATTGGCTGCCAGCCAGTCCGCATGCGGCTGCGCCTGGCCGCTGAGCAGCTTCATCAGCTTGACGCCGGTATCTGCCAGTTGCGTTTCGGCCTGTACCCAATAACGCCCGTCCACCCATACACCGGCAAAGTCTTTGGTAACGACCAGCGTGCCGACCGAACCATCAAAACCCGAGAAAAAAAACGCGCGGCCTTGCCAGCGTGCGGGCAGATATTCGGACAGATGCGGATCAGCGGAAGGGACGACGACCGCGTCGACGCCCGCCTGGGCCATGGCGGCACGAAGCTGGGTGATGCGGTGCTGGATGATTTGCGGCTGGGTAGACATGGGGTCGGACTCCGGGGTACGGCTGCGTAGCAGACAGCGCCTTGTGGGCAAAGCCGCATTGTAAGGCGGCTGCGGCTGGATGTGGCGGCCAGAATGTAGCTGGCGGCGGGCGGATCAGGGGCCTGGTCGGCAGCGGCAAGGCCAGCGTCTCTTTGACTTCTTCCATCACCACATAGCTGCGCGATTCAGCCGCGCCGGGCAGGCGCAACAGAATGTCGCCCAGCAAGCGCCGATAGTGGCTCATATCGGGCAGGCGCGCTTTCAACAAATAATCAAAATCGCCCGAGATCAGATGGCATTCCAGCACCTCCGGAATGCTGGCCACCGCTCGGCGGAAGTCATCGAACACCTCGCCCGATTTGCGGCCCAATTTCAATTCAACAAAAACCAGCAGCGGCGCGTGCAGCACTTGCGGGTTAAGCCGCGCGTGATAACCGAGTATGGCGCCGGATTCTTCCAGCCGTTTGATGCGCTCGGTACAGGGCGTGGCGGTGAGGCCCACTTTCTCGGCCAGTTCGGTAATCGGAATCCGGGCGTTCTGCTGCAAGACTCGCAAAATCTTGTAATCGACGCGGTCCAGTGTGCGGCCGCTTTCGTAACGTGTGCGCATGGTGTTTATTCGTGTTTAGCCGACATGAAATGGAGAATATCACTGGAAGTTCGTTTTTTATACTGCAGCTATTCTCCATAAATATGGCATGCGCATAAAAGCGCGAGACCCCACTCTATGAAAGTCATTGTGATTGGTGCAGGCGTGGTGGGCGTAACCACCGCGTATTACCTGAAAGCTGCGGGCTGTGATGTGACGGTGCTGGAGAAACTGCCCGCCCCGGCCGAAGAAACCAGCTTTGCCAACGCGGGCCAGGTCTCGCCCGGGTATGCCGCACCGTGGGCCGCGCCTGGTATCCCGTGGAAAGCGCTCAAATGGCTGGTTTCGCGCCATGCGCCCTTGCGCATCCGCCCGGATGGCAGCTGGTTTCAGCTGGTGTGGATGGCGCGCATGCTGGCCAATTGCACCGAGGCGGCCTACGCCCGCAACAAGAGTCGCATGGTGCCGCTGGCTGAATACAGCCGCGATTGCCTGCGCGATTTGCGCAATGAAATCGACCTGCATTACGAAGAACGCGCGCTGGGCACGCTGCAGATTTTTTCGTACCGACAAACAATTGCTGGGCGGGCAGCGCGATGCGGCGTTGCTGGCGCAAATGGGCGTGGCGCATGACGTGCTGGATACCGCTGGCGTGGTCGACGTGGAACCTGCTCTCGCACAAGTCGCGCACAAGCTGACAGGCGCGTTGCGTTTGCCGAATGACGAAACCGGCGATTGCAAACTGTTTACCGAACGCCTGGCGGCGCGTGCCGCGCGTGATGGCGTCAATTTCCGTTACGGCGTGGATGTGGAGCGGCTGGTGGCGCATGGCGAGCGCATTGCGTGTGTGGAATTGCGCAACGGCGAAGTGCTGAAGGCCGATGCAATCGTGCTGGCGACGGGCTGTGCCGCGCGCGCCTGGCGCTGCCGTTGGGGCTGGATCTGCCAATTTACCCGGTCAAGGGCTATTCGCTTACGGTGCCGCTGAGCAATCCGGACGGCGCGCCGCGTTCGACCGTGCTGGATGAGACCTACAAGATTGCGCTAACCCGCTTTGATAACCGGCTCCGCGTCGGCGGCATGGCCGAAGTGGCGGGCTTTGACAAGCGGCTGGCGGCGTCGCGCATCGGCACGCTCAAGATGGTGAGCCATGATCT
>BBFD01000397.1 GCA_001313065.1 Silvimonas sp. JCM 19000 | reverse complement strand
CTGCGCCGCCTGATGCAGGTCGCCTGCCGCCAGCGTATTCGACAAGCTCACCACCGGCACTTCGCCGCTCAGATGGCTCAACACCGCGCCTTGCAACAAGCCGACCAGCACCGCACCGGTGATAGCCAGCGCGACCGATTCACCGGCGACGCGCACCGTGGCAAAGAAGCCAGTGGCCATGCCTGCGCGTTCACGCGCCACCACGCTGATCGCCAGATCGTCCATCAAGCCCCAGGGCAAGCCTGCGCCGACCCCGATCAGCAACATCGGCCAGGCAAAGGTCGCGCCGGACGAGCCGGGCTCGATGCTGGCCAGCCACACCATGCCGACGGTGGAAATAACGAAACCGGCCAGGCACAAGGCGGCAGCGCTAAACCAGCGCGTCAGCAGTGCGCCGAGGAAGGGCACAATCAGCATCGGCGCCGCCAGTGCCACCATCATCAAACCGGCATGCACCGGATCCCAACCTTCTACCCGATAAAGCGCACCGGCAGCAGAATCAGCGGCACCACAAAGCTGAAAGCCGTACCAAACGGCAGCGCCTGCGCGCCCAGAAAGCGCCGATTGCGGAACAGGCTCAGATCCAGCATCGAGCGCGGATGGGTTCGTTCCACCTGGATAAAAAATGCCGAGAAACACCAGCGCGCCGCCGAGCAAAGCCAACGTCGAGGCGCTGCTCCAGCCCGATTGCGGGCCTTGCATAATGCCCAGATTGAGCAGCAGCAACAGCGCGGTAAACGACAGCGTGCCCCAGACATCCACGCCCTTGGCATCCGGATCCCGCGATTCATGCATGCGCGGTACGCCGAACAGCAGCACCAGCGCGCTGATGACCACGCTGGTCATAAAGATCGAGCGCCAGCCCATGTTCTCGATCAGAAAGCCCGCCCAGACCGGCCCGAAGGCAAGGCCAACTCCAAAGCTGGTGCCCAGCAGGCTATAAGCATGCGTGCGCGCCGGGCCTTCGAATTCATGCGCAATCGAGGCTGAACCCCCGGCCATGGTGGTGGCGGCGGCAATGCCTTGCAGCGTACGCAAAAAGATCAGGGTGCTGAGATCAGGGGCAAAGGTTTGTGCCAGCGAGGTCAGCCCGAATGCCACCGTGCCCCACGCAAACATGCGCTTGCGGCCAAAGCGGTCCGCTAGTGCCCCCGCCGCCATCACCGCGCTGCCGAACGCCAGGATAAAGGAATTGACCACCCAACCCAGCGCCAGCGGCTGCCGCCTAACGTTTTGGCAATGGCGGGAATGGCAATGCCGGGCGCCGTAAAGCTCAGCGGCATCATCATGCCGGCCAGGCAGACCGCCGCCAGCACCAGCGTATTGCCTTTGGGCGCGGTGCTGTGGGGTGGATGATCGAGGGGAATGCGGTCGGACGTCATGGGTAGTTCTCCAGTTGGCATTTGGAAACGTCGGGCGGCCAGGCTTGCGCTGCCAGACGCTGTCGCAATATATTTGTAGTGATCGACACAAATATGATTGCCACGCTCAAATGCGCTGTCAATCATTTTTTTGTAGTGGTCGTTACAGAAAGGAATCGCATCATGGCTGAAAGAGGCCGTCCACGCTGTTTTGACCGGGAAGCCGCCCTGCGCAGCGCCATGAATATTTTCTGGCGCTACGGCTATGAAGGTTCGTCGCTGGCGCAGTTGACTGAGGCCATGGGCATTAACTCGCCCAGCTTGTATTCCAGCTTTGGTTCCAAACAAGGTTTGTTCCGCGAGGCGGTGGACCAGTACGACGCCGAAGAAGGCGCCGATATCCGCCAGGCGCTGGATGCGCGTGACGACGTGCGCGCCGCCATCCAGCACATGCTGCACACCAGCGCGCAGTGCTTTAGCGAGCCCGGCAAACCCGCCGGTTGTATGGTGCTGCTGGCCGCCACCAACTGTACGCCTGAGAACAACGGCATCTGGGAATACATGAGCGAGCGGCGCAAGCGCTCCACCGCCATCCTGCAAGCGCGGCTGGATCGCGGTATCGCCGACGCCAGATTCCGGCCACTGTCGATACCGAAAAAAACTGGCCGCATTTTTTGGTGGCGTGCGTAATGGCATGAGCATCCACGCCCGCGATGGCGCCTGCCGTGATTTGTTGCTCGCCATGGCCGACGCCGCCATGGCCGGGTGGGAACAACTGATCGCCGCCCCCGCCCCCGGCCGCGTTACCCCTGCGTAACGATGGCCGTGGCGGGTGCGTAACCGCTGGGGTGGCTCAGCACCGGCACATTGCCATGGATGCGGTACTGATGGTTGTCGGCAAACATGTAATACGGAAACGCCTGGGCTGGCGCGCTGGCCGCATCCAGCCGCGCAACCAGCTCGGCGGGAATAGCGAAATGGTTGGATTGCAAGGTCTGCCGCAGTTGTTCCGGTCGGGTGGCCCCCACAATCACGCTACTCACGCCTTTGCGGTGCGATAACCAGTTCAGCGCCACTTGCGCCATCGGCTGGCCCAGTTCGGCCGCCACCTGTTCCAGCGTCGCCACTATGGCGAAGTTGCGCGGCGTCAGCTTGTCAAAACCGGGCGCCGGATTCGCCGCCATGGCCTGCAAGCGGCCTTCGCCAAACTGGCCGGTGGCGCTGGGCTTGTATTTGCCCGACAGCAAACCGCTGGCCAGCGGGCTCCACGGCACCAGCCCCATGCCCAGCTCAACCGCCAGATCAGCAAACTCGTGTTCGGCGTTGCGCTCAATCAAGGAATATTCCAGCTGCAGCGCCGCCACCGGTTCAAAGCCGCGCCATTGCGCCAGCGTTTGCGCACGGGCGGCGTACCAGGCGGGCACATCCGACAGGCCGACATAACGGATCTTGCCGGCACGCACCGCGTCATCCATGGCGCGCATGACCTCGTCCACCGGGGTGAGCTTGTCCCAGGTATGCAGGTAATACAGATCGATGTAATCGGTGCCAAGCCGCTTGAGTGACCCTTCCAGCGCGCGCAGCAAATTCTTGCGCTGATTGCCGCCGGCGTTGGGGTTGCCGGGCTCGGCGTTGTAGCTGTATTTGCTGGCCAGCACCACGCGATCCCGCACGCCCGCAGCCGCAATCATTGCGCCCAGCCATTGCTCGCTGCTGCCATTGGTATACATGTCGGCGGTATCGATAAAGTTGCCGCCGCTTTCCAGATAGACATCGAACAAGGCCTGCGCCGTGGCGCGTTCCACGCCAAAACCCCATTCCGTGCCGAAGGTCATGGCGCCCAGGGCGTACGGGCTAACGCGTAATCCGGACCGGCCCAGCAATTGATAAGTAGACATGATCGTGCTCCGTAGTGATTGAGTTCGTGTCATGCATACTGCGCCCAGCTATTCTGCAGAAAAATCGGTACTGGATGGATAGACTATGAAGACAGGCTTCAAAATCGACCCGGCCCAATTGCCTGCCCTGCTGGCATTCGAGCGGGTGGCGCGGCACGGCCAATTCAGCAAGGCGGCGGACGAGCTGGGCGTATCGCCCTCCGCCTTGTCGCAAACCATACGCACGCTGGAACGCCGGGTCGGCGTGCATTTGCTCAACCGCACCACCCGCCGCGTCAGCGTAACCGAAGCCGGCATGCGTTTGCTGGCGGGCGCG
>BBFD01000396.1 GCA_001313065.1 Silvimonas sp. JCM 19000 | reverse complement strand
CCGCCCTCCAGGCTGCGCGCAGCCGCAATATCCCCTACCCCAGCGGACTAGCCATCTGTCAGCGGCGGCCATGATAACGCCACGTATCGATATTACAAATAGAAATATCAATAAATTTTCTTATACGTTTGAGAGATAAAACGTTTTTTTTGCTATTTTGGCCGCCATCCGCAGCAAAACCCACGCTGCCATCGCCGGGCGCGCACAACGCGCCATACAAAAACCAGCAAATCGATACAGAGAGAAAAGCAATGCGATTCCAACTGACGCCACTTGCGCTGGCCGTGCTGATCGCCGGTCTGGCGCACGCTGACGACCCCGATGCCAGCAGCGCTGCCAATAGCAACACCACCAGCGTGCCCGCGGTGACCGTTACCGGCAGCGTATCCCGCGTGCGCAAAAAAAAGAAGGGCCCACCCCGGTAACGGTGATTACCGGCGCAGAATTAGAAAAAACAAGGCTATCGCAACGTTTATGACGCGCTAAACCAGCAAACGCAAAACAGCGGTTTTACCCAGGCGCGGATTTCGGCAATACCTTTACCCCGGCCGCCAATGCCATCAGCCTGCGCGGCCTGGGCCCTAATCACACCCTGGTGCTGATTAATGGCCGTCGCGTGGCGGACTACCCCACCGCTTATGACGGCTCGGTCAATTTCGTCAACCTGGCCAATATTCTTTCGGCCTTGGTCGACCGCATTGAAATCGTTAATGGCGGCGCATCGGCCATTTATGGCTCAGATGCCATTGCCGGGGTGGTCAATATCATCCTTAAAAAGCACGCGGACGGCGTCAATCTGAACGTTAAAGCGGGCAGCACCACACGCGGTGGCGGTGATAACGGCCGCGTGCAAATCAGCGGTGGCAAAGACTTTGGCGATGTCAGCACCGTATTTGCGCTGGAAGTCAGCAAGACCCGCATGCTGTGGAGTAAAGACCGCGACTTTATGGCGGACAGCACCGCAGGCGGCGCCGACCCGGTACGAATCTGGGGCCGCCGCAATCTGGATGACGGCGTTTATACCGGCGGCGCCCAATGCGCCGGCTTCAGCGGTTTGTTTAATGGCAGCACCGTGGCAGTGGGCCAGGGCGACAATGCCTATTGCGGCAGCGGCCAGGCGCAACCGGCCTTCTGGACTACGCAAACGCAAAACCAGAGTGAAAACCTGTATGGCGGATTGCAATGGGCCTTGAACGACAACACCACGTTTTTTTTACCGATTTGATGCTCGGTTTTAACGATACGCAAAACAATACGCGCGGCCCGACATGGACCTCGCTGGCCGCCACCGATGGCTATTTCTACAACCAGGACAGCGGTCACTACGAGCAATTAACGCGGCGCTTTGCGCCGGAGGAAATTGGCGGTGCCGATGCCTGGAACCGCAAATGGCGCGATAGCGCAGTCAATCTGAGCACCGGCGTGCGCGGCAGCTTTGGCAATAGCGGTTGGGATTACGAAGCCGTCTACAATATTTCGGGATATCTCAGCCGCAACACCGTGCCGCGCTTGCTGGCTTCGGTCGATAACTATTTTCTGGGTCCGCAATTGGGCACCGATAGCGACGGCATCGGCATTTATTCGCCCAATCTGGCGCGCTTTAATCAGCCGTTAACGCCGGATCAATTCAATAGTCTGGTCGGCCACACCGAAAGCCGCGATGCCGCGTGGACGCAAACCGGCAGCCTGAGCATCACTGGCAAATTGTACGATCTGCCCGCAGGCCCGCTAAAGGCGGCGGCGTTGCTGGAACTGGGCAGCCAGGGCTATAGCAATCATCCCGACAGCCAGATCAATCAGGGGGCTTTCTATAACTACAGCGGCGCACAAGATGTGAGCGGTTCGCGCACGCGCAAAGCAGCGGCGCTGGAACTGGATATCCCTATCGTCAAACAACTGGATGCCACACTGGCCGGCCGCTACGACCAATACACCTTTGCCGATCACAGCGACAGCAAGTTCACCTGGAATGTCGGCCTGCAATACCGGCCCATCGACACGCTATTGCTGCGCGGCAATTACGCCACCAGCTTTCGCGCGCCGGACATGAATTACATCTACGAGGCTTCTACCAAAGGCTATTACGCCTCGACCACCGACTACTACCGCTGCTACAAAGCCAATCAAAGCTTGTCCAATTGCGATTACGCCAACTATTCGCCGGGCGCCAATTACGTGGAGACCGGCAACCGCAATCTGCAATCAGAAAACGGCAAGTCATTTGGTTATGGCTTTGTCTGGTCGCCCAACCGCAACTTTGATATCTCGGTCGATTACTGGAACATCAAGATCGACAATCTGGTGACCGATCTGGACCCGGATAAATTACTGCGCACCGAGGCCGCTTGCCGCACGGGTGTGGATGACCCCAATTCGGCGCTGTGCAAAGACGCGTTGGCACGCGTTATCCGCAACCCGGATAACGCCGTGCTCGACCCCGGCGCCATCAATACCATCCTGGTCAATCCGATCAATGCAGCCAGCGAATCCACCAGTGGCTTCGATATCGGCGGCAAATACAAATGGACCTGGGGGCCGGTTGGCGACTTTTTTATTCAGCGCCAATTACAGCAAAACGCTGACCCACCACTACCAGCAATTTGCCGATGATCCGGTGGATGATCTGTTGCACGATATGAGCAATTACGACTGGCCGGACAAGTTGAATGCGCAAGTCACGTGGTCGCGCAATGCATGGACTTCCACCGTACAAGTCACGCGTTATGGCAAAGTGCCGAACGCAGAAGGCTCGGCTTATCTGACCCCCACCGCGCTGGCTAATCTGAGCGTGGGCTATGACTTTAACAAACAGGCGTCGTTGTCATTGATCGTGAATAACGTTCTCAATACCATCAAGCATGACGATTCGGCGGGTTGGCCCTTCTATGCGGTAGGCAGTTATCTGCCGTATGGGCGGCAATGGTGGCTCGAATTCAATTACAAACTGTAAATGCGGCCCGCCTGCGTTATCGCGCAGGCGTCTGGATGCGGCGTATCAGCGCCGCATTCGGCTTTGTGTTAATCGGCATTAAAGGCAAACCATGAAACCTCTGCTTCTAAGCGTGCTGACCAGCGCGCTGTTTTTTTCACCGCACCGCTGACCTATGCCGCGCAAGATCATGCGCTGCCGCCAGGCATTGCGTGGCAACAAGGCGATGTCGACGCCGCCTTTGCACAAGCGCGCGCCACGCATAAACCGCTGTTTTTTTGTATTGGGGCGCGGTGTGGTGCCCGCCCTGCAATCAGGTCAAGGCCACCATTTTTTAATCAGCAGGCGTTTATCGAGCGCTCGGCGGCATTTATTCCGGTGTATCTGGATGGTGATAGCGATAGCGCGCAAAAGTGGGGCGAGCGTTTCAAGGTGGTCGGCTACCCCACCATGATCCTGTTCAAGCCAGACGGCACGGAAATCACCCGCCTGCCGGGCGAAGTCGATGCCGAGCGCTATATGCAGGTGCTGTCGCTGGGCCTCAACGCCACGCACCCGGTGGCGGAAAGCCTGGCCAATGGCCTTAAGCCAAGGCGCATCTGAGCGCAAACGAATGGCAAATGCTGGCCGATTACTCCTGGGACACCGGCGACACCCAGTTGCTGGACGCCCGCGCTTT
>BBFD01000395.1 GCA_001313065.1 Silvimonas sp. JCM 19000 | reverse complement strand
CAAGCAGCAACTGGCGCGCGCGGCGGCGCGGCTGGCACAGGGCGGACAGCTGATTTTTTTTCTGGATAGCGGCACCACCAATGTCGAAATCGCACGGCAATTGCCGGAAGACATTGGCTTGACGGTCGCCACCAATTCGCCCGCCGTCGCGGTCGCACTGACCGGGCGCGACGACATCAAGGTGGTGTTGATTGGCGGCAGTTTTGATCCGCATATCGGCGGCACGCTGGCACGCAAGCCTCATCCGAGCTGCAGCGCATGCATCCCGATCTATGTTTTATGGGTATCTGCGCCATCGACGCCGAAGTCGGCATCGGCGCGGGCAATGCCGAAGACGCGGCGTTCAAGCGCCAGCTCGCCGCCAGTTGTGGCGCGCTGGTGGCGGTGGCAACCAATGAAAAGCTGGGCACCGGCGCGCCTTTTGCCATTGCCGACCTCGCCGATATCAACCATCTGGTGGTCGAACCCGACGCCGATGCCACGCAGTTAGCACGGCTGCGGGCGGCAGGGGTCGATGTAATCGTCGCTGGCTAATCCGTAGTACCGCACAACAACAAAACAATCTCACGCTGGAGTATTCGATGTCGTCGTCCACTGCTGCCTGGCAGCCTGCTTGCCGCGCTACACGCTTGATTTTTTTTGATTATTGCATCGCCAACGCCAGTTGGGCGGTGATGGTGCCCTACGCCAAATTGCGTTTGAATCTGGACGATGCCGTGCTCGGCTCCATTTTGTTGACGCTGGGCTGCGGCGCCATGCTGGCCATGCCTTTGACCAGCCGTCTGTTGCGGCACTGGGGTAGCGCGCAAGTGATACGCGCCGCCGGATTGGCGCTGTTGCTGGTCATCCCTGCACTGGTGCTGGCGCCCACGCCACTGTTGCTGGCAGTGACACTATTTATCTTTGGCGCCTTGATCGGCGTGCTTGACGTCTCGATCAACGATCAGCCGTGGTGGTCGAAAACATGGCTGCCCGCCCCTTGATGTCGTCCTTCCATGGCTTGTTCTCGGTGGGCGGTCTGGTTGGTGGCGCGGCATTGGCAGCGTTACTGAAATCAGGCGTGTCTTTGTTGCTGTGTGCCGTGGTGGTCGGCGCGTTGTGCGCCGTGCTGTGCTTTACCCAGTTCAGCGCCTTGGTGCAGCACACCGAACGCCCGAGCGACCAGAAAAAAAATCGCATCTGGCTTTTAATAACGGCACGGTGTTATTGATCGGCGCGCTGTGTTTCTGCTCGTTTTTTGACCGAAGGCGCCATGCTGGATTGGGGCGCGGTGTTTCTGCATTTTGAGCGCGGCGTAGAAGAAGCCTCGGCGGGCATTGGTTATGCCGCGTTCTCGGTGGCGATGGCCGCCGGCCGCTTGACCGGTGACCGCGTGGTACGCGCGCTTGGTCCGTTCAAGGTTGTGCTGTTTGGCGGGCTGACGGCCGCGCTTGGTATGGTGGTCATCGTCACCGCGCCGTGGACGTGGCTCAGCCTGGTCGGCTTTGTGCTGGTCGGCCTGGGCGCATCCAACGTGGTGCCCGTGTTGTTTGACGCGGGGAGCCGCGTGCACGGGGTCGATGCGTCGGCCGCCTTGCCGACCATCGTGATGCTGGGCTACACCGGCATGCTGGCTGGCCCGGCGCTGGTCGGTTACATCGCCCGCGCCACCTCGCTGCCGCTGGCCTTTGGCGGCGTGGGTTTGCTGATGTTGTTTGTGGCACTCAATGCCGGACGCATGCGCCATACCGCGCACCCCGCCAGCAATCAGTCGCATCAGGCATAAGCCATCCTATCGCTGGCACCCGTTACGACGCGGGCCAGTGGCTGTGCCAGAATCAACGCGTTTGCTCCATAGGACATCGCAATGAATAGCTGGCGTGCGCTCAAATTAATCGTCCTTTGCTACGCTTTGCTGGCGTGCAGCCCGGTCTGGGCGGCCACGCCGGTTGCAACAGGCCAACACGCGGCGGTGGCGACAATATCCGAACCCGCCAGCCGCGCTGCCCTGCAGATTTTGCGCCAGGGCGGCAACGCCATTGACGCCGCCGTGGCCGCTGCCGCCGTGCTGGGTGTTACCGATCCATTCAGTTGCGGCATCGGCGGCGGCGGTTTTATGTTGATTTACTCGGCCAAAGAAAACCGCGTTATCAGCATCGACCACCGCGAAGCCGCGCCTGCCGCGTTTACGCCCCAGGTGTTTACCCGCGACGGCAAGGTTTTGCCATGGGCTGAAGCGGTGCCAATGGCATCGCGGTCGGCGTCCCCGGCACCGTGCGCGGCTGGGACGAAGCCTTGCATCGTTATGGCAGCATGAAGTTAAGCCAGGTCTTGCAGCCCGCCATCCGCGTCGCGCAAGACGGCTTTGTGATCGGCGCCAATTTTCATCGCATCAATACGGAAAACGAAGCCAAATTCGCCCGCTTTAGCAGCACCAGCCAGCTTTATCTACACGCGGGCAAAGCGCTGCCACAAGGCAGCTTGTTTCGCAATCCCGCACTGGCACAGACCTATCGCCTGTTGGCGCAAGGCGGTGCCGACGCCTTCTACCACGGCGATCTGGCACAGGATGTGATCAAGACCGTTAACCAGCCTCCAGCCGCGCCTGGTGTCGAGGTCACCCCCGGCCAGATGAGCTGGCCGACCTGGCAGACTACCAGGCCCGGCTGCGGCCGCCAGTGCATACGCGCTATCGCGGCTATGACGTGTACGGCATGGGCACTCCCAGCAGCGGCGGCATTGCCATTGCCGAGGCGCTGAACATCCTGCAGCAATTTGATATGGCGCATTTGCCCCGCGCCCAGGCCGAACATCTGTATCTGCAAGCATCGCGGCTGGCGTTTGCCGACCGTAATGCCTACGTGGCTGACCCGGAATATGTGGATGTGCCACAAGCGGGATTGCTGTCGCCCGCGTTTGCCAGACAACGCGCGGCCAGCATCGATATGCAAGCGGACCCGGGCAAGCTGGCGCAGGGCGACCCCTATCCGTTCCAGAACGATGCGTCTTATCCATTGCGCCCTGTCCGCGTTTCGGCCAGCCAGACTGAGCCCGCACACACCACGCATCTGACCGTCGCCGACGCGCAAGGCAATATCGTCGCCTACACCTTCACCATCGAAAGCTGGGGCGGTAGCGGCATGGTCGTACCCGGGCGCGGATTTTTGCTGAATAACGAAATGACGGATTTCGACTTTAGCGGGCCGTCGCCCAATATCCCGGAAGCGGGCAAGCGGCCGCGTTCCAGCATGAGCCCAACCTTGGTGTTCAAAGACGGCAAGCCTGCGTTTTCGATCGGTTCGCCCGGCGGCGCCACCATCATCACCACGGTCTTGCAGACCATCGTCAACCACCTTGATTTCGGCATGTCGCTGGCCGATGCCGTGGCCGCGCCGCGCATAAGCCAGCGCAATAACGACGTCACCGAGGTCGAAACGCTGTTGCAGTTTATCGGCAGCCCGCAACAGCGCGCGCTTGAACGGTATGGCTATCGCTGGAAAGCCGGGGACGAAATCGGGGCCGCCAACGGCTTGCAGTTCAACCTTGATGGCAGCATCACGGCCGTGAGCGAACCGTTACGGCATGGCGGCGGCGCGGCGCTGGCGTACTAGCGGCGCGGCGCCGGCGGAA
>BBFD01000394.1 GCA_001313065.1 Silvimonas sp. JCM 19000 | reverse complement strand
CGCCCACGCCGTGTTTGATGACATGACTGAGTTGCCCACGCGCGTGGCGCAATGGGCCGCAGTCTAAGCCGGGCCGGGATGCCGACTAAATCTATGTTTTTTTTGCAGGTTTAGTCGCTGTATGGATAGCACGCTTGATGGCTAGATAGGTCGGCGTTACGGGCCACCTGGTGGCAGTCAATAAATGGATAGCAACGCGATAAAACGCAGTTCTTTTTTTATCCCTCACGCGACGCGGCTTGCACGCGTAGGCACTCAAGGACAAAAGCAATGGCTGGATTGACTCTGCGTAACATTCAAAAGCGCTACGACGAAGTAGAAGTCATGCGCGATATCAACCTCGACATCGAGGACGGCGAATTTGTGGTGTTTGTCGGGCCGTCCGGCTGCGGCAAATCGACCTTGCTGCGCATGATTGCCGGTCTGGAAGAAATCACCGCAGGCGAGCTGAAAATCGGCGACGCGCGCATGAATGAAGTACCGGCCGCCAAACGCGGCATCGCCATGGTGTTTCAGAGCTACGCGCTGTACCCGCATATGACGCTGTACGCCAATATGGCGTTTGGCCTGAAGCTGGCTGGCAAATCGAAAGAAGAAATTGATGTGGCCGTGCAAAAGGCCGCAAAGATATTGCACATCGATCATTTGCTGGACCGCAAGCCGCGTGCCCTCTCGGGCGGCCAGCGCCAGCGGGTGGCCATCGGCCGCGCCATCACGCGTGAGCCCAAAGTGTTTTTTGTTTGACGAGCCGCTGTCTAACCTGGACGCCGCGCTGCGCGTCAAAATGCGCCTGGAATTCAGCCGCCTGCACGATCAACTGAAAACCACCATGATTTACGTGACGCACGATCAAGTCGAAGCCATGACGCTGGCCGACAAGATTGTGGTGCTGTCGGCCGGGCGCGTGGAACAAGTCGGCTCGCCGCATACGCTGTATCACCATCCGGCCAACCGCTTTGTGGCGGGCTTTATCGGCTCACCCAAAATGAATTTCTTTGACGGACAGATCAGCGCCATTGCCGATGGGCTGGTGCACGTAAGCCTGGTGGGCGGCGGCGCACAAGCGGCCGCGGTGGAGTCGGCCGCGCTCAAGGTGGGTGACAAGGTGACGTTGGGCGTGCGCCCCGAACATCTGCATGTCAACGCCAGCGGCGCCTTTGCCGCCCGGGTAACGGCGCAAGAATCGCTGGGCGATTTTGCATATGTCTACGCCGACTGCGCCGCCGCACCGGATGGCCTGATTTTGCGCGTGCCAGAAGAACAGGAATACGCGCATGGCGCACAGATTGCCCTGAGCGCAGATCCGGAACGCTGCCATCTGTTTGACGCCAATGGCCAGGCGGCACGCCGCATCAAATTGCTGCAGGCCGCCTGATTTGACGCTGGCCCGGCGCGGCAACCGCCGGGCGCATCCTCTCCGTTCTTGCATCGTCCCCGGTTTGCCGGAAAGCCAGGCCGACGTCGCCGCGACGCCAGCAGGGGCCCGGCTTGCCGTAACAAACGCTTTATATATATAGGAGCAAGCAGCATGAATAGTTCGCAAGCCACCTGGCTGCATATTGGAGCCGGCTCGTTTCACCGCGCGCATCAAGCCTGGTATCTGCATCGACTGCTGCAAAGCGGTGACCATAGCTGGACGCTGGCGCTGGGTAATATCCGCGACGATATGACGCCGCTGCTGCAAGCGCTGCAACGCCAGAACGGCGAATACACGCTGGAAACTGTCGATCCGGCGGGCGTGCGTGAATACGAGCGCATCAAATCGGTAAGCCGCATTGTGGATTGGGATGCCGATCTGGCTGCGCTGACGGCGGCGGGGGCGGAAGCGTCCACCCGCATTATCTCGTTTACCGTGACGGAAGCCGGGTATTACCTCGACCATCATTTCAAGCTGGACCAGTCCAACCCGGACCTGGCGGCAGATTTAAAAGGCGACAGCAAGCGCACCATCTACGGCGCGATCACCGCCATTCTGAAAGCGCGCCAGGCCAATGACGCGGGCGCGGTGACGCTGCTGAACTGCGACAATCTGCGCCATAACGGCGAGCGTTTCCGCGACGGCTTGCTGCAGTTTCTGGCGTTGCGCGGTGAAACAGAACTGCGCGACTGGGCCGCCACCCACACCGCCAGCCCCAATTGCATGGTGGACCGCATTACGCCGCGCCCGGTGCCCGCCGTGGCCGAGCGCGTGCTGGCCAGCACCGGCGTTACAGACGAAGCCGCCGTAATGGGCGAAAGCTTTATCCAGTGGGTGATCGAAGATCACTTTATTGCGGGCCGCCCCGCGCTGGAAAACGTCGGCGTTGAAATGGTCGAATCAGTCTGCCGTACGAAGAAGCCAAAATCCGCATCCTGAACGCCACCCACAGTTGCATCGCCTGGGCCGGAACGCTGACCGGGCTGGACTATATCCACGAAGGCACCGTGGTACCGGCGATCCGGCAGATGGCGTATGACTACGTGACCGAAGACGTCATCCCGTGCCTGAGCCCCAGCCGCTGGACCTGGGCAAGTACCGCGATGTGGTGCTGGACCGCTTTAGCAATCCGCATATCCAGGACAGCAACCAGCGCGTGGCCGCCGATGGCTTCAGCAAGCTGCCCGGCTTTATTGCCCCGACCATTAACGAATGTTTTGCCCGTGGCAAGACGCCGCACGCCACGGCCATCTTGCCCGCCCTGTTCTTGCGTTTTCTGCAGCGCTGGGCGGCGGGTGAGTTGCCGTATCAGTATCAGGACGGCATTCTGGACGAGGCCGCCACCCGCGCCATGCTGGCCGACGCGGATCCGGTCAAACGTTACGCCGCCGACCCGATGCTGTGGGGCAAGAGCGCCGGTACGCCAGAACTGGAAAACGTGCTGCGTGAAGCGCTGGGCAAAGTCGACGCCTGGCTGGCCGCGGCATAAACACCACAAGGACATCTCGCAATGTATCTGGGCATCGATCTGGGCACGTCTGAAGTCAAGGTTGTGCTGCTCGACAACCGCAATCATCTGGTGGCCACGGCAGGCACCGCGCTCACCGTCAGCCGCCCGCATCCGCGCTGGTCCGAGCAAGATCCGGCGATGTGGTGGAGCGCCACGCAACAAGCGATCGAACAATTGCGTGCGGGGCATCCGGCGCAATTTGCCGAGGTGCGCGCGATTGGTTTAAGCGGCCAGATGCATGGCGCGGTAGTGCTGGATGCGGCGGATCGCGTATTACGCCCGGCCATCCTGTGGAACGACATGCGTAGCGCCGACGAATGCGCCGAGCTGACCGAACGTGCACCCGATCTGCATAGCATCGCCGGCAATCTGGCCATGCCCGGCTTTACTGCGCCCAAGCTGCTGTGGCTGCAAAAAAACATGAACCCAATGTCTTTAAAGCCATCCGCACCGTGCTGCTGCCCAAGGACTGGTTGCGCCTGCAACTGACGGGTGAAAAAAAGCCAGTGAACCGTCCGACGCCGCCGGCACCTTGTGCTGGATGTGGCCAAACGCGACTGGTCGGATGAGCTGCTGGCCGCCACCGGCTCAACCGCAGCCATATGCCGCGGCTGGTGGAAGGCGATGCGGTCTCGGGCACCTTGTTGCCCGCCCTGGCGCAGCAGTGGGGCTTGTCGGCCAATGTGGTCGTGCTGGTGGGG
>BBFD01000393.1 GCA_001313065.1 Silvimonas sp. JCM 19000 | reverse complement strand
GCCCCGGCCGCTGCGCTGGCCGCTGGCACTGCGGCTTCTTCCCACGCATCACACCACGGAAAACACAGCATGGACTTCGTAACAGTTAAAGACGGCACCAATATCTATTTCAAAGACTGGGGCACCGGCCAACCGGTGGTGTTCTCGCACGGCTGGCCGCTGAGCAGCGATGCGTGGGAACCGCAAATGCTGTTCCTGGTGCAGAAAGGCTATCGCGTGATTGCGCATGACCGGCGCGGCCACGGCCGGTCCAGCCAGTCGGCCCACGGCAACGATATGGATACCTACGCCGACGATCTGGCCGCAGTGATCGAAGCGCTGGATCTGAAAGGCGTGACCCTGATCGGCCATTCCACCGGTGGTGGCGAAGTTGCCCATTACATTGGCCGCCATGGCAACCAGCGCGTGGCCAAGGCCGTGCTGATCGGCGCCGTACCGCCGCTGATGCTGAAGACCCCCAACAACCCGGAAGGCACCGATATCTCGGTGTTCGACGGCATCCGTGCTGGCGTCATCGGCAACCGCTCGCAACTGTTCAAAGACCTGGCCGTGCCGTTCTTTGGTTTTAACCGCCCCAACGCCAAAGTGTCGCAAGGCACCATCGATGAATTCTGGCGCGAAGGCATGGCGGGCTCGGCGCTGGGCCACTATCTGTGCGTCAAACAATTCTCTGAAGTCGATTACACCGAAGATCTGAAGAAGATCGAAGTGCCGACCCTGGTGCTGCATGGCGACGATGACCAGATCGTACCGATCGACGCGGCCGGCAAAAAAATCGGTGAAGCTGCTCAAGCACGGCACGCTCAAGATCATCGAAGGCGGCGCGCACGGTATGTGCGTGACCTCGGCCGACAAGATCAACGCCGAACTGCTGGCGTTTCTGCAGGCCTGATGCATATGCCTGAGTAAAACGCCACGCAGATTGCGTGGCCGTTTTTTTTGCTGGCAGGCTACGTTTCGCGATCAGGCCAGCGCGCCGCTGCGTTTACCGCGAAAACGCCAACCCATACTCATGACGCCTGCGCCCAATAACAGCCAGGTCTCGGGTTCGGGCACCGGCGTCAGGATATTGTCGGCCCAGGCGGTCGCCTCGAAGCTGAAGCGGGTGGTCTGGGTTTGGGCAAAATCCAGCGGTGAGAAATAAAGCCGCCACGTGAGCGTATCGCTAATGAACTGCTGGTCGCCAGCGCTCGAGGATTCCAGCTGCAGTGACTGCACCGACGGCAGCGTTTCCCCGAACAGATCGGTCGAGTGCGTCAGGCTCAAGCGGGTGTACGCATGGCTGGCCACGCCAGCGGCGGCATCCGCCAACTGGATACCCAGCGTATACGGCACCGTAATGGTCAGCACGCCGGGGCCAGGTACGGTCAACGAGTCACTGAACGAGGTTTGGGCCAGAAACGCGCCAGCGCTCGACTGCGCATTAATCACAAATGTTTCGGGCGAGCCCACGGTCGACAACACCAGCGCCGTGCCACTGTCATTCGGGCCCTGAATCACATCAAATGGCTGGGTATTGGGTGTGATGGGGATGTCGGCGGCTGCTGCCACCGCGGTGGGGCTGTAACCCAGTTGCGTGTTGAGTGACCACGCGCCGGGTGTCTGGATTACCGAAGCGGGGTCACCCCAGCTGAAAGGCGCAAAGCTGACATTGATCGACGCCCATTCCACATTGACGCTGGCGCTGGTTTGCGTGATCTGTGCCTGGGCTGCGCCGGTTAAGGCCATGAATGCAGCGGCCAGCGCAATCTTGATTGCAATTTTGCTCATGATTAAATCCTTGGCAGTTGGATTGACAACGTGATGAGCGGGCGATGCAGCGGGGTGTCCACCGTCTTTGCGGGGCACAAGGCTGTTCCGGCATGCGGATAAATAGGGCGCGATGGTGTAGCCATCACTGGGGCGAGTTTTGTTAATCTGGCTGGCGCATGGGCAGAAGTCATCCCCGCCTTGGGCGTGGGCATGATCAAAGGCGATTTGCCGCATTCCGGCCAGCCCGCTTTGCGCCAGCAAAGCGCCCAGCCACTCGCTAATCTGTACGATGCCCTGCGGCCACCTTTCGGAGAACGTCATGCCTGATCTTGATCCTGCCATCCAGCACGTTTTTTTTGATAGCTACAGCAGCAGCGTCTACGCCAAAGACGAGGCGGCGTTTCTGGCTTTGTATGCGCCCGACGTGCATGTGTTTGACATGTGGGGCCAGTGGGAATACCGCGGCCTGGAGGCCTGGCGCGGCATGGTCAGCAACTGGTTTGGCGGCGTGGGTGAGGTCAGGGTGGTGGCGGAATTTGCTGAGATCGAGGTCAGCGTGCATGGCGATTTTGCGCTGGCACACGCCATTCTCACTTTTAAAGGCGTGGGCCCGGATGGCACCGAACTGCGGCAAATGAACAACCGAATGACATTGGCATTGCAACGCACGGACAGTGTCTGGAAAATTACGCATGAACACACATCGGCCCCGGCGGATTTTGAAACCGGCAAGCTGATCCTGAATCGCTGACCAGCCGGGGTTGCATGTCGCTTGCCGTTTTTTGCGTGGTCTTGTTTGCGGCGTTAATGCATGCCAGCTGGAATGCGGTGGTCAAAAGCGGCCCGGACAAAATGATGAGTGCGGTCTTGGTCACCGCCAGCGCGGGTGCCATTGCCGCGCTGGTCTTGCCCGTGCTGCCGCAGCCTGCCCGGGTGAGCCTGCCGTATATTGCGGCCTCAAGCATGGTGCAGGTGGCGTATATCTACCTGGTTGCGCGCGCCTACAGCCTGGCTGATATGAGCCAGGCCTATCCGGTCATGCGCGGCAGCGCGCCGTTGCTGGTGGCTGCGGTCAGTTATCTCTGGCTGGGCGAACGCCTGCATCCGGCGGCATGGCTGGGTATAGGCTTGATCAGCGCCGGAGTGTTGGCGATGGCGGCAGTGGGCCGGGCCGGGCGGCGTGACGGGGATCGGGGTAGCGCTGTGCAATGCCGGTTTCATTGCGGCGTACACCTTGATTGATGGTCACGGGGTGCGCCTGTCAGGCGCTGCAGCGGCCTATACCTTGTGGATGTTTGTGCTGACCGGCAGCGTGTTGGCCGCTGCAATGTTGCTGACGCGGCCGACGGACACATGGCAGTATGCGCGGCGCCATTGGCGCTTCGGTTTGATTGGCGGCATCGGTACGCTGTGCTCTTATGGCCTGTCGCTGTGGGCCATGACCGTCGCGCCAGTGGCAGTTATCGCGGCCTTGCGGGAAACATCCATCCTGTTTGGCACGGCCATTTCGCTATGGGTACTCAAGGAACAGATCAGTCGCCGCCGTCTGCTGGCGATTGGAATCATCGCCCTGGGTGCGGTGACTTTGCGGCTGGCCTGAGCACGCAGGTTTTGGCCGACAGGCTTATCAGTTGCGCGCCCGTATGCAGGCTGGCGCGGCCAGGCGATAAGTAAGCAGCACGCGTCGAGTGCCTGGAACAGGGCCGACAGAGATTTGTATCAGCCCGGTTGAAGCGGATGAATTGTGCAAGAATATTGCATCGTCATAAGCCGTGACGTTTCGATACGTTGCGATTCAACCGATCCCCTATAACAACGGAGCCCGCAGATGAGCCCGATCGCACGAGGATTACTGACTGCCTACGCGCCCGCAGCGGCCCTGGGCGTCG
>BBFD01000392.1 GCA_001313065.1 Silvimonas sp. JCM 19000 | reverse complement strand
CACCCAGCGGTGAACCGGCGCTGAGTATGCCCATGGCCGTCGCCGCCTGGCGCCGGGGGAACCAGCCATTAATCATCTTGTTGGCCGAGCTGCAGATCGGCCTTCGGCCATACCGAACAGCACGCGCAGGATCAGCATTGAATAAAAGCCGGTAGCCACTGCGGTCAAGCCGCAGAACAGCGACCAGAAAATAACCGCTAGCCCCATCACCACTTTGGGTCCGTAGCGATCAACAGCCAACCCGCCGATGAAATTGAACACAGCGTAGCCAAAGAAAAAAAGCTGCCCAGAATCACACCAAACTGCTGTGCGTTCAAATGCAGATCTTGCTCGATCAGAGGCACGGTCAGCGAGAGCGCCACCCGGTCCAGATAGTTGATCATGTAAACCAGTAACAGCAGAAATACCAAGGTCCAGCGCAGATTCTTGATCATGTCGCGTCCGTCCGAGAGGGGTGGAGAGTCGTATTCCAGCGGACTCGCAGCGGGTACTTCGCCCGCTGCTTGATGTGGCCAAGCCATGGAGCGGTCAGAAGCGCAAAACCACCTTGCAGCAGGCCGCGGCATCGTGTTCAAACAGGTGCAATCCGCGCTCCACTTCGGCTAGATCAAAAGCGTGGGTGATCAAAGTGCCCGGCTGCACCAGCCCACGCTGAAACCAGCTGATGACTTCCGGAAAGCGCGCGCTGTTGAGCCGGGAGGTAAAGATGGAAAGCTCTTTGCTGGTCAGTGATTGCTGCGTGACGCTGCTGGGTTCAGCGGAAAAGCCCATCAGCCCGATGCGGCCGGCGGGCGACGCCAGCAAAGCGGCTTCTTGCAGAATCGAGGGATGGCAGGCGGCATCCGCGATCAAAGTGGGGCGTATCTGCAAACGCGCCAGTTCTTCGGGCAGCGGGGTAACACTGCTGTCGATCAGGATGTCGGCGCCGCTGGCCTTAGCCAGTTTGAGCCGGCTGGGCAGCCGATCTGCACGATGACTTGCTTGACGCCATAAACGCCTTTCAAAGCCTGGATCATGGTCAAACCCATAGGCCCGGCACCGTAGACCAAGGCGATATCGTCGGGTACTGGCTTGAGATGGCCGCATAGATTGGCGGCGATTGTAAACGGCTCGATCATGGGCGCGATGTCATCGCCGATGCAGTCCGGCAACAGGTAGGCATTGCGAGAGGGGGCAATCGCGTATTCGCTAAAGCCACCGTCCAGATGCACCCCGATTACTTGCAGCGTGGTGCAGACATTGGGCTTGCCTATAGAGCAGGGATAGCAATGGCCGCAACTCACCACCGGATCGACCGCGACACGGCTGCCAATGCGGGCGCTGTCCACGCCTTGGCCCACCGCATCAATCACGCCGCTGAATTCGTGTCCGATCACGCGGGGGTAGCGCGCAAACGGATTGTTGCCATGAAAAAAAATATGCACATCCGAGCCGCAGATGCCCGCCGCCACGACTCTGACGCGTACCTCGCCCGGGCCGGCTGGGGCTGTTCGCGCTCGGCAATCCGCAGCACGCCGGGTTTCTCGATCACGACTGATTTCATTGCTGTTCTCCTGGGTGTGTAAGCGATGAGCAGATGGATTTACCAACTGGCCAGCGTGCCGTCTTCGAGGCGGGCCACCGGCAAATAGGCGGGTTCATAGGGATAGCGCGCGGCCAGCTTTTCATCGATTTCAACGCCCAGACCGGGCGCGTCGCCGGGGTGCATATAACCGTCTTCAAAGCGCCAGGCATGCGGGAATACTTCGAGCATCTGCGCGGAATAACCCATGTATTCCTGCATGCCGAAGTTGGGCGCCCACAGATCGAAATGCAGCGCCGCGCCCATGCACACCGGGGACAGGTCGGACGGGCCGTGGCTGCCGGTACGCACCTGGTACAGCGCCGCCAGGTCGGCTATCCGGCGCAGATGGGTGATGCCGCCCGCGTGGGTGACCGTGGTGCGGATGTAATCAATGAGCTGTTCTTCAATCAGCTGTTTGCAATCCCAGATGCTGTTAAATACTTCGCCGACCGCGAGCGGCGTGGTGGTGTGCTGGCGGATCAGCCGGAAGGCCGCTTGATCCTCGGCGGGGGTGGGGTCTTCCAGCCAGAACAGGCTGTAGGGTTCGAGTGCTTTGCCCAGGCGTGCGGCTTCGATGGGCGTGAGTCGGTGGTGCACGTCGTGCAACAAATGCTCATCAAAGCCAAAGCGATTGCGTACCGCTTCAAACAGCTTGGGCACGTAGTTCAGATATTTTTTTCGGACGACCAGCATTGTTCTTCCGGCCAGCCTTTGGTTGCGGGTTCGTAGGCGGCGTCTTTGCTTTTGGCCACGCCATACACCGATTTCATGCCGGGGATACCGCATTGCACACGGATGGCTTTGTAACCGGCCGCCTGTTTGGCCGCGTACTGGTCCAGGGTTTCTTCGATATCGCGACCGTTGGCATGCGTATAGACGATGACGCCTTCCCGCGATGCGCCGCCGAGCAACTGATACAGCGGCAGATTGGCCACCTTGCCTTTGATATCCCACAAGGCCATATCCACCGCCGCAATGGCCGACATGGTTACCGGGCCGCGGCGCCAGTACGCCCCCTTGTACAAGTACTGCCAGATGTCTTCGATGCGGGACGGATCGCGCCCGATCAGCAGCGGGCAGATATGGTCTTTCAGGTAACTGGCCACCGCCAGTTCGCGGCCGTTGAGGGTGGCATCCCCGATGCCGTCGGGGCCGGAATCGGTACGGATTTTGAGCGTGACAAAATTGCGGCCCGGGCATGTGACGATGACGTCGGCGTGGGTGATTTTCACAGCGCTTCTCCTTGGCTTTTGAACGATGGAACCGTTAACTTGTGATGCGAAACATACTACCATACAAGAATGTTTTCAAAGTTTGTCGCAGGTTTTCTTGATCCATCACCTATGGAGCATCGCAATGAACGTTCGCACCGCTACACCCGCCCGCCTTGATCGCCAGCAACTGGCGCGCCTTGGGGCGCATACCCTTGGCCACTGGAGCGCGCCGCCGGGAATAGGCATCGTCCATCTCGGCGTGGGCAATTTTCATCGCGCGCATCAAGCCTTGTTGACCGAGGCGGCAATGCATGCGGCGGGCGGCGACTGGGCCATATGCGGCGTCAATCTGCTTGATGACACGGCCATGCAGAACGCGCTGGCGCCACAAGACAATCTGTACAGCGTGTTGGTGCGCGACCGTAACGGCGAGCAGGCGGTGGTGGTGCAGTCCATACGCGAAATACTGGTTTTGCCGCGCGAGCCCGCGGCGGTGATGGCACGGCTGCGCGATCCGGCCACGCGCATCGTGTCGCTGACGGTCACCGAAAAAAAAGGCTATTGCTACGATCCGCGCAGCGGGGGCCTCGATCTGACGCACCCGGCGGTGCAGCACGATCTGACGCATCCACACGCGCCGCGCAGCGTGCCGGGCTTGCTGGTGGCGGCCTTGCGTGCCCGGCGTGAGCAGCCGTTTACGGTGATGTCATGCGACAACCTGGCGCACAACGGCCGGGTGCTGCGGCAGGTGGTGATCGATCTTGCGGCGCAATCCGATCCGGAACTGGCGGACTGGATAGCCCGCGAGGTGTGCTTTCCGTGCACCATGGTTGATCGCATCGCGCCGCAACCACCGATGAGAC
>BBFD01000391.1 GCA_001313065.1 Silvimonas sp. JCM 19000 | reverse complement strand
GGGCTTGTTGCCCGGCCAGGCGCGCATGCAAACGCGCTTTGCGGCGCTGGGGATGCAGGTGGTGGACAGCGAGCATGGCGTGCTGCGCGGGCATACTTTTCACTATTCCACTTTCGCCACGCCGCTGCTGCCGTGGCGCGTGGCCGCCAACCCGGACAGCGGCAAAGCGGGCGAGGCGTGGTACCGGCATGGCCCGATCACCGCGTCGTATATGCACGCGTACTGGCCCTCCAACCCCGAATTCACCGCCGCGCTATTTTCATAGGGTGGGTCTCGACCCACCATTCAAAGCCGATAGTTCGGAGTGCGATGGCTCAAGATGCCACTTTGCGTGGTGGGTCGAGACCCACCCATAAGCCAGGGGCTTAACCCAGCAGCGCCCAGATCGCATCCATATCCAGCGCCGCCTCGACCGCGTCGGCCAGTTGGTCGATCGATTGCTCGCGCCGCGCGTCGTGGTCTATCTGCGCTACGTCGTTCAGCCCAGCCCAGCGCAACAGCGCGGCGCACGCTGCGGGCGCATCGAACAGACCATGCAGATAAGTCGCCAGCACTTGTCCATCGGCCGACAGCGCGCCTTCGGGCCGTGGTGGCTCGCCCAGATACAGCGCCGGGTTGGCCAGCGCCGGGCCGTGGGTAACGCCCATATGGATTTCATAACCGCGCACCGGTGCTGCCGCAAACGCCAGCTGGCCCGTGGTGTTGATCAGCTGCTTTTCCGGCTCCAGCGTCGTCACATAATCCAGCAAGCCCAGACCCGCCGTTGTGACCACCTCGCTCTCGATGCCATGCGGATCATGCAGTTCGCGCCCCAGCATCTGCATGCCGCCGCACACGCCGATTACCTTGCCCTGATAGCGCAAATGCCGCTGCAGATAAGCGTCCCAGCCATTGGCGCGCAACCAGGCCAGATCGCGCTGCACGCTTTTGCTGCCCGGCAGGATCACCAGATCGGCCGGGGGGATCGACTCGCCCGCTCGCACATAGCTGAAGTCCACTTGCGGGTGCGCCCGCAGCGCATCGAAGTCGGTGTGGTTGGAAATGCGCGGCAGCGCGGGCACCACCACGCGTAGCGCATGCGCGTGCTGGCGGCAGCACGGCGCGCGCTGGGCAGCATGTCTTCGCCATCCAGCCACAGCCCCGGCACAAACGGCACCACGCCCAGCACGCGTTTGCCGGTTTGCGCTTCTACCAATCCAGCCCCGGTTTGAGCAAGGCCACATCGCCGCGAAACTTGTTGATGACGACGCCTTTGATGCGGGCGCGCTCGGCCTCCGACAAGCACGCCAGCGTGCCGATTATTTGCGCAAACACGCCGCCGCGATCAATATCGGCGACCAGTATCACCGGCACATCGGCGGCCTCGGCAAAGCCCATATTGGCGATGTCGTTGGCGCGTAGATTAACCTCGGCCGGGCTGCCCGCGCCTTCGATCAGCACGCAATCCATGCGCTGCTGCAGACGCCCGAACGAGGCCAGTACCGCTTGCAACGCCTTGGGTTTGAACGCGTGATACGCCACCGCGTTGTAATTGCCGACCGCATGGCCGTGGATAATCACTTGCGCCCCGATATCGCTATTGGGCTTGAGCAACACCGGTTCATATCGACCTCGGGCGCGATACCCGCTGCCAACGCCTGCCACGCCTGAGCGCGGCCGATTTCGCCGCCGTCTACGGTGACGGCACTGTTGAGTGACATGTTTTGTGGCTTGAACGGCGCCACCTGCCAGCCGCGTCGGTGCGCCAATCGACACAAAGCGCCCACCAGCGTGCTTTTGCCGGAATCGGAGCTCGTACCCTGTATCATCAACGCGCCGGACATTTCGACTTTCCTTCGTTCAGATCAAGCAATGCGTAAAAACCTGCGGCATTATGCATCCCTCATTTAATCCGCCCGCGTGAGGCCGTCCGCCATGTGGCCTGACCTGCTCAGCCTGTGCGCCCTGACCTGGGCGGGCGTAGCCATAGACCGCATGCTGGGCGAGCCGCGCCGTTGGCATCCGCTGGTGGGCTTTGGCGGGCTGGCGCAAAAAAACTGGAACGCAGCGCAAATCCGGACCGGGTGCAGCCCGCTGCGCGCGCGAAGGTCAGGGCGCGGATAGCGGGTGTGGGCGCATGGGCGGTTATGGTGATGTTGCCGGTGGCGCTGGCCAGCGCGCTGGTCTGGCTGTTGCCGTGGCCGCTGGCGTGGTTGTTACATGCACTGTTGCTGTGGTTTGCGCTGGGCGCACGCAGCCTGGACGAACATATCCGCCCGATTGCCACCGCCTTGCTGGCGGGCGATCTGGCCGAATCGCGCCGCCTGACTGCACGCATTGTCAGCCGCGATCTCAGCCAGGCCGATACGCCAGCCGTAGCTCGCGCTGCCATCGAATCCGCGCTGGAAAACGGCAATGACGCGATTTTTTTGCCGCCCTGTTCTGGTTTGCGCTTGCCGGAGGACCGGGCGCGCTGGCGTTCCGGCTGGCCAACACGTTGGACGCAATGTGGGGCTATCGCACACCACGCTTGCTGCACTTCGGCTGGGCCGCCGCGCGCATCGACGACGCGCTTAACTGGGTGCCAGCACGGCTGACGGCGGCGGCGTATGCCTTGTGCGGCAATGCGCGCAGCGCCTGGCGTTGCTGGCAGGCACAGGCGCCGCTCTGGGACAGCCCGAATGCGGGGCCGGTGATGGCAAGCGGGGCGGGGAGTTTGCAGGTTTTATGCGGTGGCGCAGCGTGGTATCACGGTGCCATCGAAGCCCGGCCCACGCTGGGAGAAGGCCAGCCACCGCAAGCGCAGGATGTAGTTCGGGCGATAAATCTGGTAAAACGCGCGGTTCTGCTGTGGTTGGCGCTGCAAACCGTGCTGGCGCTGGCTGTTGTTGTAATCACCCGCTAAATGCAGACCCCGTTAAAGGACGCGATGTTGCAACCCGTTTTCCCCGTAGCGCATGGCGGCAATCTTGGCGCTGCCATCGCGCAGTACGGCCGCCCGCGCGCACAGTGGCTGGATTTGTCCACCGGCATCAATCCGCACGGCTATCCAGTGCCCGCGCTGGATGCCGCAGCATGGTTGCGCTTGCCCGACGACGGCGATGATCTGGAGCAAATCGCCGCCGCGCATTATGGCGCAGCGCAAGCCCTGGCCGTAGCGGGCACGCAAGCGGCCATTCGGATGCTGCCGTTCGTTCTGCCGGTGGGTGCCGTTGGCATTGGCCTGCTGACCTATGGCGAATATGCACCTGCATTCGCCGCCGCTGGCTTTGCGGTGCAGCGTTTTGTAAGCGCTGCCGTGCTTGATTGTGCCGCCGATGCCGACTTTGTGTTGCGACCCGGCAGCGCATTGCCCAGCGCGCTGCGCCACCTGGTGCTGGTCCATCCCAATAATCCCACTGCCGAGCTTTACCCCAGCGCCGTACTGCTGGATTGGCATGCGCAACTGCGCGCGCGCGGCGGTAGCTTGATTATCGATGAAGCTTTTTTTCGATGCGCTGGACGCCAGCAGCATGGCGGCCCACAGCGCGCTGGAAGGCTTGATTGTGTTGCGCTCGGTGGGCAAGTTTTACGGCCTGGCGGGCGCGCGTGTGGGCTTTGTGCTGGCCTCGGGCGATGTGTTGCAACGCCTGGCTTTGCTGCGTGGGCCATGGACGATTTCCGGTCCG
>BBFD01000390.1 GCA_001313065.1 Silvimonas sp. JCM 19000 | reverse complement strand
CGCCAGCGTGGCCGCGCCACGGCGGCGCGGTGCGGCCGATAACCTGGCCAACCGGGTCTATGCGGCGATCAAGACCGACATCATGGAATTCCGGCTGCTGCCCGGCGACCGCTTTACCGAAAGCGAAGTGGCCGAACGCCTGAGCGCCAGCCGCACGCCGGTGCGCGAAGCCTTGTATCGGCTGCAGGCCGAGCATTTTGTCGAAGTGCAATTTCGCAATGGCTGGCAGGTGCGGCCGTTTGATTTCGATTATTTCGAGGACCTGTACGACGTCCGCATCATCCTGGAACTGGCCGCGGTGCGCCGCTTGTGCGAACGCGTTACCGACGCGCCGGTGCCGGAGCTGGAAGCGTTGAAAGCCATCTGGCTGGTGCCGGTGGGCGAACGTATTACCGACGGCGTGATTGTGTCGGGCCATGACGAGAATTTTCACTCGGCCTGGTGGCGGCCACGGGCAATGGCGAGATGGCGCGCATACATCGCGAAGTGACGGAAAAAAAATCCGCCCGATCCGCCGGCTGGACTTTACCAAGCCGTATCGCGTGGATACGACCTACCACGAGCACGGCGCCATCCTGCGCGCCATCGTGCAACGCCGGAGCGATGAGGCGCAACGCATGCTGAAAGCGCATATCGACGAGAGCAAAGCCGAAGTTCGCAAGATCACGCTGCACATGATGCATGCCGCGCGTAGACGCGGCGAAGAAAGCAGCTAGCCACACAGGTTGTGGCCTGCAACTGGGCCAGAACCCGGTACGACATCACGCAAAGACAACAACAAAAAAACCAGAACCAGAAAAGCAAGAAGCAGGAACGAAACTCCGTTTTTACATAAACCATGTTTCAGATTCGGGAGATGTCACCATGAACCGCCGTACCGCCGTTAAAACCCTGACCCTGGCCACCTTGCTGGCTGCCACCGGGCTGAGCAGTTCGCTGTCTTTCGCCGCCGACACCATCAAGGTCGGCATCCTGCATTCGCTGTCGGGCACGATGGCGATCTCTGAATCGGCGCTGGAACAAACCGCGCTGATGACCATTGCCGAAATCAACGCCCAAGGCGGCGTGATGGGCAAAAAGCTGGAACCGGTAGTGGTTGATCCGGCCTCCAACTGGCCGCTGTTTGCCGAAAAAAGCCCGCCAGCTGCTTTCCAAAGACAAAGTGGATGTGGTGTTTGGCTGCTGGACTTCGGTATCGCGTAAATCGGTGCTGCCGGTATTTCGTGAACTGAACGGCTTGCTGTTCTACCCGGTGCAGTACGAAGGCGAAGAACTTGAGAAAAAACGTGTTCTACACCGGCGCTGCACCTAACCAGCAAGCCATTCCGGCGGTGGACTATCTGCTGAGCAAAGACGGCGGCGAAGCCAAGCGCTTTGTGTTGCTGGGCACCGATTATGTGTACCCGCGCACCACCAACAAGATTCTGCGTTCCTACCTGCATAGCAAGGGCATCCAGGACGCCGACATCATGGAGGAATACACCCCGTTTGGTTATTCCGACTACCAGACCATCATCGCCAAGGTGAAAGACTTTGCCGCCCAAGGCAAAAAAGACCGCCGTGGTCTCCACCATCAACGGCGACAGCAACGTGCCGTTTTACAAAGAACTGGGCAACGCCGGCCTGAAAGCGACCGATGTGCCGGTGGTGGCGTTCTCGGTGGGCGAAGAAGAACTGCGTGGCGTGGATACCAAACCGCTGGTGGGCCAACTGGCCGCGTGGAACTACTTTGAATCGGTCAAGAACCCGGAAAACACCAAGTTCGTGAAGATGTATCGCGACTGGGCCAAAAAAGCAAAAGCTGCCTAACTACGAAACCGCCGTCACCAATGATCCGATGGAAGCCACTTACGTCGGTATCCATATGTGGAAGCAAGCGGTCGAGAAAGCCAAATCCACCGATGTCGATAAGGTGATCGCGGCTATGGGCGGCCAGACCTTCAAGGCGCCGAGCGGCTTTACCCTGGAAATGGACCCGAAAAAAACCATCACCTGCACAAGCCGGTAATGATTGGTGAAGTCAAAGCCAACGGCCAGTTCAACGTGGTGTGGAAGACCTCGTCCACCGTCAAGGCGCAACCGTGGAGCCCGTTTATCCCCGGTAACGACAAGAAGAAAGACGAACCGGAAATGTAAGCCCCGGTGGGTTCTGCGTTGAATGCTTGAGTTTTGCTGAGTAACAGGCGGATCGGGCCCACGGGCCTGATCCGTTACCGAGGGGACACCCCGATGCATAAATCCGTGTATGCCCGTGTGCTGGCGCTGCTGTTGTGGCTGCTGTGCGCACCCGCCATGGCCGCGCTGGACGCCAGACTGGTCAAGCAACTGACCGACGACGATAGCGACCAGAAAATCGCCGCCATCAGCGCGCTGGCCGCCACCGCCAGCCCGATGCACAAAAGCTGCTGACCGCGCTGGGCAACGATGCGCTGTATGCCAGCGACAGCAAGATCTGGTTCAAGGCCGATGACAAAGCGTATGACGCGGTCAGCGGCGCCGAACTGAACCCCGCGCCGGAAGACGTGGACACGGTATCGATCAATAACCGCGTGCGCGGCGCGCTGCAGGGCGCGTTGTCGGGCTTCAGCTTGCTGGATAAAGACCCCGCCGTGCGCATGAAGTCGGTGCAGGCGCTGCAATCGTCAGTCGGCCCGGCCATGGTGCCGATGCTGACCACGGCGCTGAAAACCGAAACCGACAAGGGCGTGAAAGCCCAACTCGAACAATTACTGGCGCAAGCCAATCTGCAAAACCCGGACGCCAAGGCGCGGCTGGCGGCGGTGGATGGGCTGGCGCATAGCAACTCGCCGGCAGCACGCGGTTTGCTGCTGGCATTGACCGACCCGGCGCACGAAAAAGACGCCACCGTGCGCGCCGCAGCGCAAAGCGCAGTGGCCTCGATCGATAGCCGGCTGGCGTGGATTGCTGCAGTGGCGAATGTGTTTTCCGGGTTGAGCCTCGGCAGCATTCTGCTGCTGGCGGCACTGGGCCTGGCCATCACGTATGGCGTGATGGGCGTGATCAATATGGCGCACGGCGAGCTGCTGATGGTGGGCGCGTACTCGGCCTATGTCACCCAAGGCGTGTTCCGCGCGCATTTTGCCGGGGCCCAGGACTGGTATCTGGTGGCGGCGATCCCGGTGGCGTTTTGCGCCGCAGCGCTGGTGGGCATGCTGATGGAACGCACCGTTATCCGCTGGTTATACGGCCGCCCGCTGGAGACGCTGCTGGCGACGTGGGGATTTCGCTGGTGCTGATCCAGGCCGCGCGTGCGCTGTTCGGGCCGCAGAACGTGGAGGTGTCGAACCCGTCGTGGATGTCAGGCGGCATCGAACTGCTGCCCAGCCTGATCCTGCCGTGGAACCGGGTGGTGATCATCGGCTTTGCGCTGTCGGTGTTGGTGTTGATGTGGGCCATCATGCAAAAGACACGGCTGGGCCTGTTTGTGCGCGCGGTGACGCAGAACCGGCCGATGGCAGGCTGCGTGGGCGTGGCAACGCGGCGCGTGGATACGCTGGCGTTTGGCCTGGGCGCGGGGATTGCCGGGCTGGGTGGATTGGCGCTGTCGCAGATTGCCAACGTCGGGCCGGATATGGGGCAGGGTTATATCGTTGATTCGTTCCTGGTGGTGGTGCTGGGCGGGGTTGGGCAACTGGCAGG
>BBFD01000389.1 GCA_001313065.1 Silvimonas sp. JCM 19000 | reverse complement strand
CGCAGCGCCGTGCGGCGCTATACCCGGCGGCTAGCGCCAACCGGACAAAGTCCACCGCGTCGGCGGCGGTGCGCTGCCCGCCGGTCGAGTCATAGCTGCCGTTATCGAGAATGATGTGGGTGAGATTGGCCGGTGCGCTCGCGCCGATGCTCGCCAAATTGCCCAGATGCATCAGCGCGGCCCCGTCGCCATCCAGCACATACACCGGGCCTGCGCTGCCCAACGCCACACCATGCGCGATGGCGCTGGCGTAACCCATGGAGCCAACGCAATAAAGATGCTGCGGCCGGTCCTCGATGGTGAACAGCTCCCGGCCGGTCTTGCCGGTAGTGGCGATAACCATGGCATCCGGGTCTATATGCGCCAGAAAAGTGGTCAGGGCTTGCTGCCGCGTAGGAAGAAACGCCGCCTCGGCTGCGGTGGCGCCACTCGGGTTTGCCGGGCTGAAGGTTTCGCCCCCCAGAATCAGCGCGAAGGGCCGTTGTTCGCGGGCGATATAGCCAGGGCATGCTCGACGGCCGCGCGCGAACCCGCCTCGTCATCCGGCAACAGCGCCCAGCCGACGTCCAGCGTATCAAGCAGATCGGGCATGATCTGCCCCATCTGGCGATGTTGCGGCTCGTCTTTGGTCCCCGGCCGCCCGCGCCACGTCATCAACAGCAGCACGGGAATTGCAAACGGCTCATTCAACGAGGTGAGCGGATTGACCATATTACCCAGACCGGAATTCTGGCAGAGCACGACGGCGGTTTTGCCGGTCAGCCAGATTCCTGCGGCAATCGACACCGCCTCGCCTTCGCTGGCCGCAATCACATAGCGGGTTTCGTTGCGGCCTATGACTTCGTTGATCAAGGGGGTCAGATAAGAGCATGGCACGCCGGTAAAGCAAGCGACGCCGGATTGCACGAGCTGATCTACAAATCTTTGAGGCGATAGCATGATAGGGGGCTCATTGCAGACGGGTTATTAAAATGAACGCAATTACACTTCCAGATATTTCTTTTCCGCCGCCTGCACTTCAAATTCATTGGTCAGCTTGAAAACTTCATTCAGACTGGCAATCCGGTCTTCAACAATGGCCACTGATTCCTGGCTTTTAATCGTGCGCGTTACTTCACGAATTGCATTGATCGATGCACGCAAACTGTGATTTGCCCAGATCACGCAAGAAACGCCGGCTTGGCGAAATGCTTCCGTCGGGGTGTTGTAATACTTGGTGGGCACAATAATCACCGGTGTATTGCGCTGCCAGTGCCGACAAAATTCAAGAATCTCGGCGCCATCGGCTTTTTTTGGAATGAATCAGAATGGCATCAGCGCCGGCATCGCTATAAGCATCCGCCCGTTTCAGGGCTTCTTCCATCGGGCAGCCGCTAATCAATGCCTCTACCCGCGCCACCACGCAAAAAATCGGCATCTTCCTGGCTATCCTTGGCCGCGCGCAGTTTTCCGGAAACTCCTGGATGGTGGCCAGATCCTGGCCCGCGCCAATAAACGAATTCACTTTGGGGAATAATTTGTCTTCAAGGCAGACGCCGGCCACATTCCGTTGCGACAGTTTCTTGACCAGGCGGCGCACATTATTAAAGTTGCCAAAACCGGTATCACCATCCAGCAGGATCGGCACCTGGGTGTTATCAACCATAAAATCAACCACATCCATGACCTGAGTCCACGAGGCTTCGTTGCGGTCACTCAAGCCCATGGAGGCAGAAATAGATAAACCCGAACCCCACAAGGCCTGAAAACCACTTTCTTCCGCAATCCGGGCGCTCAATGCACTATGCGCTTCCATAATGAAAGTCAGCTCATTGCTATTGATCAGCTGCTTCAGCTTTGTTGTTTTCTTCATATTTAACTCCGCTGCGAAACCTGTTTCGCAAACTGTTTTAAATGACGGCGGCGATTTCACCCTAAGGGGATGCTTTGATCGCCGGGACCGCAGATATAAAGATAAAAACGGGATGCGGTTGATACGCCCGGTTTTATGCGACATAGGGCAATACGCGGTACCGGACTTTGCAGAATTGCAATCTGAATCACCGGGATCGATTTATATTGATTTGTCGGCGCTGGGCCGGGATATACCAATACAAATACAAGCGTGCCGCTGCAGCATCGGGTCTGTATGGCCGGGGATAGCCCGAACCGGAAAAAAATATCCTGTAATTTCTTACAACTTACGCAGCAAGAAATACAATAGCAGCGAATTTATGGAAGGCCCTCGTAGTGGGCAACTGCCCGATCGGACAGGTAGCGCATCAGCCCGCGCAAGCCGTTTTATACCAAGGCTAAAACCATTGTGCCCCGCGCCTATGCCCCGCTTTGCCCTGCCATAGCGTGCGCATGCGGCGGCGGCCTATCAAACGCATAACCGGCCAGCTCGCCAGATAACTGCTTGATCGAGCGTGCCGACAGGAAGATCGCCATTGTTTGCCCGCACAGAACCTGATCACAACCTCACGCGGGATTTCTACCGCTTGTGGATGGCCACACTGTTCTCATGCCTGGCAGATGGGATTTCGGTGGTTGCGTTTCCATTGCTGGCCCGGCAATTCAGCGCCTCGCCGGTCGACATCGGCTGGATCGTGGCATGTCGCACTTTGCCGTGGCTGCTACTAAGCATTCCGGCAGGCGCACTGATTGACAGGCTGGATCTGAAGCGGGTGCTGATCAGCGCCAATCTGATCCGCGTGAGCGCCTGCCTGATGCTGGTGGTACTGACCTTGTTGCAACGGATCACGCCACAGATCTTGATGGGCGTGGGCTTGCTGATCGGTACGCTAGAGGTCTTTTTTTGATATGTCGATGCAGACGCTGCTGCCGCGCCTGGTCAATCAAAACGCGCTGACCGGCGCAAATAGCCGGCAACAAGGCGCAGAGTTGCTGATGAACAAATTCATCGGCGCGCCCGTGGGCGGATTTCTGGCCGCCTACAGCTTTCCGCTGACCTTTGCTGTGCTCTGCGTCTGCTTTTTGATACCGGCGCTGCTGGTCAGGCGCATTGCGGGATCGGGCCAGCTGGAAAGCGCACTGCCACTGCAGACCCCCTCGCTATGGGTGGCATGCTGGAAGGCATGCACTATGTGCTCCGCCATCGCATCCTGCGGCTATTGGCCTTCAACACCGGCTACGTCAATTTTTTCGCTGCAGGCCGTCAACGCCATGTTTGTGGTGTTTGTGGTGCAGGGCATAGCGCCCCTGCCTGGACGCTGGGGCTGCTGACCACGGCGGGTGCCTGCGGCGGCCTGCTCGCCGCGTTATTTACCGAAAAGGCGCGCCGCTTGCTGGGACTATCTACCTGCCTGCGCCTGCTGATCGCCGCACTTCCGCTGACGATACTGATCACGCCGCTCGGCATGAATCTTTGGGTCACTGCATTTGCGCAGTTTTTTTTGCTGGGGCTGGACCTGTCAGCGTGGGCCATCCTGTCGGTCTCGTATCGGCAGTCGGTGGTGCCCGCACCCATCCAGGGACGCGCCAACGCTTTTTTTATCGGCTGATGGCGTGGGGCTTGCTGCCCTTGGGCAGCATCGCCGGGGGCTGGGCCGCCACCCAGTTCGGCTTTGTGCTTATGTATCTGGGGTTTGGCAGCGCTTGATCCTGCCGCTGGCATTGATTCCGCTGTTGTCACCCGCGCGGATCGCGGCCGCCGAACGCACGGCAGGCAAG
>BBFD01000388.1 GCA_001313065.1 Silvimonas sp. JCM 19000 | reverse complement strand
CCCTGGCCGCCGGCCACTTCGGCGCCGCGGCGCACATTGTCGGCCATCCAGCCGGGCAGGCGCAGGTGATAGGGGTTACGTTCGACTTCGCCCACGTGGCAGGCCAGGGCGACAATCAAATCAGTGGTGTCTTCAATGCTGGTTTCGATCAACGCATTGGGCTTGTCCATCTGGCGCCAGAATTCGCTGAATGCCACATGGCAGGGGTGGCCGCTCTGACGCAGCGCGTCCATGGCCAGATAGTGGGTGCCGATGTGGACCGCGTGGTAATCATTGTCGTTGGGGAAGACACAAACCGCAGGCTTGTATTCCTCGATCAGCTTGACGATTACATTGACTTTCTCGGCCCAGGCCGCGGCATTGCCTTCGCGGGTCTTGAGGTTGACGTCCATCAAGCCGCCGGGGATGGTTTCGCGCAATTCAAAGCCGAGATATTCGCAGGCATTGGCCAGTTCGGCCCAGCGTTCGGGTTGCGCTTGAGGCTGGAGCCTTGCGAGACCGCCACGTTAACCACTTTGAAGCCCGCTTCGCGCCCCAGCCGCAGGGGCAGCGCGCCAATAATGCATTCGTCGTCCGGGTGCGGCGCAAAAATCATCACCACCGGCGCGTTGGCGGCCGAGGTGTCGGCATGCGCTTGCAGGCCTTCGAGCGAGGAGAACAGCGGGGCATCTTTTTTTTGTAGCAAGGCGTCATGCGCCTTGACCAGGTCGAGATAAATTTCTCTCATTTTTTTGTATCCATCCTTGTTTCGTTTCCGGGACCTTTGTTCTGCCCGGAAGTATAGGCACGACGCCAGGACGGCGGCAACGAGTGCTGCGGCTCATCGGGCAGCGCGGGCATAATACGGCGGATAACAAACAACAAGTGAGCAACCGCATGTTCAAGTATTTTCGTGGTGCGCTGTGGGTGACTGTTATCGGCCTGACCCTGGCAGGCGTGATTGGCGGTACGGCTGGCTTATGGGCAGCCTTTAACCTGGCTTTGCTGGAAACCAGCCTCAGTTTTGATAACGCGGTGGTCAATGCCAGCATCCTGCGGCATTGGGATCCGCTCTGGCGCAAACGCTTTTTTGATCTGGGGCATGCTGATCGCCGTGTTCGGTATGCGGGTGTTGTTTCCGCTGGTTATCGTGGCGGTGATTGCCCATGCACCGCCGCTGCCGGGTCCGTTTTCGTTGTGGGACTGGTATCAAAGCGGGCAATGGCCCGCGCGTGATGTGCTCTCGATGGCCATCGTAGCGCCCAAACGCTATGCCGATACGCTGCAATCCGCGCATATCGAAGTGATGGCGTTTGGCGGCACGTTTTTTGCTGCAGGTGTTCTGGCATTTCTTTCTGAACCAGAACAAGGAGAGCCATTGGCTGCGGCCATTGGAACGCGCCATGCAGAAGCTGGGGCGGCTCGAAATGGCAGGGGCGGTGATGACCTTGCTGGGCTTGCTGGTACTGGCCGACACCCTGCCGGATGCAGAAGGTTTCCGCTTGTTGATTGCCGGGGTGTGGGGCCTGATTGCCTATATCGTGGTCAACGGCCTGAGCGCGCTGATGGGGCAGGAAGGCGGTGCCGTGCAAATGGGCTGGGCCGGCTTTCTGTATCTGGAAGTGCTGGACGCTTCGTTCTCGTTTGACGGCGTACTGGGCGCTTTTGCGCTGACCCGCAATATCTTTCTGATTGCGATTGGCCTGGGTATCGGCGCGATGTTTGTGCGCAGCTTTACGTTAATGCTGGTCGAAAAAAAGGCACGCTGTCTGAACTTCGTTATCTGGAACATGGCGCTTTCTGGGCCATAGGCGCGTTGGCAACCATCATGTTGTTGGCGCCCGTGGTTGAAGTGCCGGATGCGGCCACCGGCGGCATCGCCGCCGTGCTGATTGTGTTGGCCGCGCTGCATTCATGGCAGGCCAACCGCAGTGACCGCCAGCGTGGCATTGGCCCCACCGGCAGTGACCAGCAGGATCAGGCCTGACCGTGTACCCGACGCTGGCCGCGCGTGCGCCACATCGAATAGAGCACGCCGGCCAGTAGCAAACCAAACGTCACGCTCAGCGATAACAAGGCGGGCACTGCGATGCCCGCGTGGACCAGGCCGATCTTGGTGCCAATAAAGATCAGCACCAGCGCGAGCGCGTACTTCAGATATTCAAAGCGATGCACCATGCTGGCCAGGGCAAAGTACAGCGCACGCAGACCGAGGATGGCGAAAATATTTGAGGTGTACACCACAAACGGATCCTGCGTGATCGCAAAGATGGCCGGGATGCTGTCAACGGCAAAAAACCAGATCCACCCCTTCGACCATCAGCAGCGCCAGCAACAAGGGCGTGGCCCAACGGCCGGATGCCAGGCCATGGCTGCGCCGTCGACCACAAAATGATGATCGTAAAGCCGGTCAGTCAGGCGCAACCTGGCCTTGAGAAAGAGATACAGCTTGCTGTTATGGATGTTTTCTTCTTGCTCGCGCGCAAATAACATCCGAAAGCCGGTGACCAGCAAGAACAGGCCAAAGATCAACAAAATCCACGAGAACTCATGGACCAGCGTCGCGCCGACGCCGATCATGATGGCCCGCATCACCAGCGCGCCAAGGATGCCCCAGAACAAAACCCGATGCTGATGCAGGCGTGGAATGGCCAACTGGGTAAAAATCAGCGAAATCACAAACACGTTATCCATCGATAACGATTTTTTTCCACCAGAAAACCGGTGTAATAATCAAGGCCGTCCTTGGGACCACGGCTAAGCCAGATATACGCACCAAAGCCGAGCCCGGCGCAGATGTAGAACGCCGATAATTTCAGGCTCTCTGCGATGCCGATTTCGCGTTCCTTGCGATGCAGCACCCCCAGATCGAAGGCGAGTAAGGCCACGACCACCACGCGAAAACGCCCCAACTTAACAGATCGGTCACCCGGTAAACCTCGCATGCTGATTGACTATTGTGTGTGATGCCACCGCGCTCTGACGGCGCGGTATGACGATGACTACGCCAGACTGATCTTTGCCGATGACAAGAGTTCAATGCTGATCGACAGCCACTGCCACCTGGATGCCCCCGAATTTGCCGCTGACCGTGCCGAAGTGGTGGCGCGCGCGCGTGCGGCGGGGGGTCACGCAGTGGGTGGTACCGGCCGTCAGTGCGGAGACGTTCGGCACTACTTTAGCGATGCGGGAGTACCACGGGGCAGCGTTGGCGTTTGGTCTGCATCCGGTTTATGTGCATCTGCATCAAGACGCGCATCTGGTCGAGCTGGCGCAGTGGCTGCAGCGCGAGCAGCCGGTGGCCGTTGGAGAAATCGGCCTCGACTTGTTTGTGCCGGGGCTGGATGTGACCCGGCAGATTGAGCTGTTTGAAGCGCAGCTCAAACTGGCGCGCGATTTTGATTTGCCGGTGATCGTGCATATCCGGCGCTCGCAAGATCAAGTGCTGAAGTATTTGCGCAAATGGAAAGTCAAAGGCGGCATCGCCACGCGTTTAATGGCAGCGAGCAACAGGCTGCAGAATTTATCAAGCTTGGTTTCAAACTGGGCTTTGGTGGCGCCATGACCTATAGCGGTTCGCAGCGGATACGCCGGTTGGCCGCCAATCTGCCGCTTGAAGCCATCGTGCTGGAAACCGACGCCCCCGATATCCCGCCCACCTGGCTGGACCGGCAGCGCAACGAGCCGCCAGATGCAGCGCTTTGCGGAG
>BBFD01000387.1 GCA_001313065.1 Silvimonas sp. JCM 19000 | reverse complement strand
CAATCTGGTCCGCCTGGCGCACAGCCGCCAGATCCGCGTCGCCCCGCTGGTGGGCCCGTCGTCGATTTTTTTGCTGGCGCTGATGGCCAGCGGCGCCAATGGGCAAAAGTTTCGCTTTAACGGCTACCTGCCAGCGAACCCGCCGCCCGCATCGACGCCATCCGCAAACTGGAAAACGACAGCCGCCAGAACCACCAGGCGGAAATCTTTATTGAGACGCCCTACCGCAACGGCGCGTTGTTTGAGAGCCTGACCAACACGCTCAAAGCGCAAACACTGCTCACCGTGGCGCGCGATTTAACGACGGCCGAGGAATTGACCGCCAGTTACCCGGTTAGCCAGTGGAAGCACCAAAGCCCACCGGATTTGCATAAGCGTCCGACGGTGTTTGTGATTTATGCGGGGTAAGCGCGACGGTGTGCGGGGGACAGCATTTCGGCGAGGCGGCTTTGGGTGGTGGGTCTAGACCCACCCTATAAGAATGGTGCCCCGAGCAAACAGTGGGTGTGCTTGCAATGCGTCGGGCGTCCCACAGGGACTCCTTTCAGTCGTAGCCGCGGATGCTGGTTGAAGACCGCCGGAACGCAGGACCCGGAGTGGGCTCAATGCCCATGAGGAGGCCGAGTACCGCCGGGCTTCAAGATGCGCCCGCGCAGTAGCCGAAGATTAAAACAAAAGCCCGAATGTGCAAACATTCGGGCTTTTGTTTTGATCCAGTGTTGGTGCCGGCAGAGAGACTCGAACTCTCACGACCTAAGTCACTACCCCCTCAAGATAGCGTGTCTACCAATTCCACCATGTCGGCATACCAAGTCCGTACCCCAAGGGGTCCGGTGAGAGAGGCGCGATTGTAATAGCGACTTTCCCACTTGTCCAGCCTCACAACGCAAGTCATGAGGCCGGTAGCGGATTGATTAACCGTTGTAACGCGTTTCCAGAATCTCAACGGCCGGCAGGGTTTTGCCTTCCAGGAACTCAAGGAACGCGCCGCCGCCCGTCGAAATGTAGCTCACCTTCTCGGTAATGCCGTACTTGGCCGCAGCTGCCACGGTGTCGCCACCGCCCGCAATCGAGAACGCGCTTGATTCAGCAATCGCGTTAGCCACGGTCTTGGTGCCTTCGCCAAACTGGTCAAATTCGAACACGCCCACCGGGCCGTTCCAGACGATGGTGCCGGCGTTCTTGAGGATGTCCGCCAGCGCCCTGGCCGAATCCGGGCCGATATCAAAAAAATCATGTCATCCGGCTGCACCTGATCCAGCGCCTTGGTGACGGCCGGTTCATTGGCGTCAAACTTCTTGCCGGTGACCACATCGGTCGGCAGCGGCACATCGCCACCGCGCGCGCGCAACTTGCTGATGACGGCTTTGGCGTTGTCGATCAGATCGGCTTCGGCCAGCGATTTGCCCACTTCTTTGCCTTCGGCCAACAGGAAGGTATTGGCGATGCCACCGCCCACCACCAGTTGGTCGACCTTGTCGGCCAGCGCTTCGAGGATGGTCAGTTTGGTCGAAACTTTGGAGCCCGCCACAATCGCCACCAGCGGACGCTTGGGGTTAGCCAGCGCTTTGCCCAGCGCATCCAGCTCGCCCGCCATCAGAATGCCGGCGCACGCCACCGGCGCAAATTTGGCCACGGCGTAGGTTGAGGCCTCGGCGCGATGCGAAGTACCAAACGCATCGTGCACAAACACATCGCACAGCGCGGCGTATTTCTTGCCCAGTTCTTCGCTGTTTTTTTCTTTTCGCCCACATTGCAACGCACGTTTTGCAGCATCACCAGCTCGCCCGGTTTGACTTGGTAGCCTTCCCAGCTATCCAGCACCTGGATGTCGCGGCCCAGCAATTCGCCCATACGTTTGGCGACCGGCTCCAGCCGGTCTTCGGCTTTGATTTCGCCTTCGGAAGGACGGCCGAGGTGGCTCATTACGATCACGCCAGCGCCAGCCTTCAACGCCGCTTCAATCGAGGTCAGCGAGGCGCGGATGCGGGTATCGTCGCCCAGCACGCCATCTTTGACCGGCACGTTCAAATCAGCCGGATCAACACTTTTTTTTGCCGGACAGATCCAGCTCGGTCATTTTTTTCGGTACGCCATGATGCGATTTCCTTGGTCATGATCTGGTTAAAAAAATCAGGTTTTGCCCAGCTTGCCGAAGCCACCAAAGGCATGGGCACGCTGGCGTAGAATCCGCGCTGGCACGCTGCGGTTATCCCGCTTGCAAGGCGAGGCCGACGAGCTTGCAAATCAGTAAGCGCGCAGTTTAACACACGCAGTTTCCCCTCTCATGACCCAAGCCCTGCCGCTCTTGCGCAATCGCAATTTCTTGTTGATCTGGTGTTCCAGCATTCTGGCAACCTGGCGCTGGCGGTGGCCACGCTGTCGGAAACCTGGTTTGTGGTTAAAACCCTCGACGCCAAAACCCAGCTGGCTACGTGATGATTGCGGGCTCGGTGCCGCGCATTGCTTGATGGCATTTGGCGGCGTGCTGGCCGATCGCATGCAGCGCACGCGCATTATCAAAAGCTCGCTCAGCCTGCGCGTGCTGCTGATGTTGGCGCTGGTGGCGCTGCTGTGGGGCGGGCATCTCAATATCTGGACCATGACGGCGTTCGCGTTTTTTATACGGCGCGCTCGACGCATTTTTTTCTGGCCCGCGCGCGATGCATTGCTGCCCAGCGTGGTCAGCGAAGCCGATCTGCCACGCGCCAATTCCATCATGCTGACCACCAACCAGATCGGCCTGGTATTCGGGCCGGTGTTGGGCGGCGCGCTGTTGGCATTGCTGGATTACCGGGGCGTGTTTATCTGCACTGCGGTCATCCTGCTGCAGGCACGGCCTGCGTGATGGCGGTACGCGAACCCAAGCTGGTCCGCCACGGCGAAGCGCGCCACGTGCTGCACGAACTGCAAGAAGCGTGCGCTACGCGCTGTCGTCACCGGTGCTGAGCGCGCTGATGATCATTTACGCCATCGCCAATCTGCTGTTTATGGGGCCGCTGGCCTTGGGCGTGCCGATTGTGGCGTCCGACAATCTGCATGGCGACGCCAGCGTGTTGTCGTATCTGCAAAGCTCGTTTGCTGCCGGCATGGTCGGCGGCGGCTTGCTGCTGACGGCGCTGCCGCCGCGCAAAAAAAGCGGCTGCTGATGATTGCGCTGGTGATTGTGGTGGAAGGCGTGCTGATTGGCTCGTTGTCGCACGTGACCTGGCTGCCGCTGGCGATGAGCATCCAGTTTTTTTGACAGGCCTGGGCGTGGTCAGCAACAACGTGCCCATGATGTCGCTAATCCAGCAATACACCGACCGCAGCAAGATCGGCCGCGTGATGAGCTTGAACACGATGGCGTCGATGGGGCTGTCGCCGCTGAGCTATGCAATGGTGACCGGGCTGCTGTCACTGCATATCGGCATCGGCTGGATCATGCCGGTGTTCGGCCTGACCATGAGCGCGCTGATGCTGGTGCTGGTGTGGAAACTGCCCGCGGTGAGGACCATCGACTGAGCAAGGCCACGCGGCCGTCGAGTCGCCGGATTGCCTTTCGGCGATCCACCCCGCATAGGGTGGGTCGAGACCCACCAACCAAAGCCAGCGAAAAGAACGCAAACAGCGCGGGTCTTATCAGCGGCTTTGCATGGTGGGTCATGACCCACCCTATGAGAGCGCCAGCTGCCAGCTCATCCACAAGGTGATCCACCCCGCATAGGGTGGGTCTAGACCCACCAACC
>BBFD01000386.1 GCA_001313065.1 Silvimonas sp. JCM 19000 | reverse complement strand
CGCCAGCGCAGGCGCGCTGGCTTTGGTGACGGCTGCCAAGGCGGCCTGCGCCTCGGACGCCGCCGCCACTGCCGAAGCCAGTTGCGCCTGCACATCCTCGAGTTCTTTGGCGATTTCACTCTGGCTGGCCTTGGCTTCGTCCAGATGTTCCTTCAGCCCTTGGCCGTTTCGCGGCTTTCATCCAGCGAGACATGCAGACCCACAATCTGCTTTTGCATTCCGACACGTTGCGCCGCACGCAAACCCAGTCCGATCAGCAAGCCCAGCACCAGCAACACCAGGCCGGTGGCGCCGATGCCGCCCATGATCAATTTCTTTTTTATGCACCACCAAGGGCGACAGTTTGACCGGCGCGGCGGGTTCATCGGCCGCCAGTTCAGCCAGGGCTCAGCCTTGATCTCGTCTTCGGACTTGGGTTCGCTCATGCATACACCGTTCTAGTTACGCAGTTGTTTGGGCAGCCATTGCTCTGCCGGCGGCAGTTCGCCGGACTTTTCGAAAGCGATGCCATCGGGGCGGATCGGCAGGAACAGCTTGCCCGCCAGTTTGTAGCTCGGGGCCTGGCCATTGCCCATATTGCGTACCTGGCGCAGCAACTGGGCCAGATTGCTGACCACATCGATATGCACCACCACATCGCCCAGCGCCGGGATAGTCACGGCTTCGTTGGAAACACCGGTCGCCATCTCTTCGCCATTGACCGACAAGGCCGCATTCAGCCCCGAAATGGGCACGCTGATGTTGTTGGGGTTCTGGATATCAAGCGCCAAGGTAAAGCGTTGCTGCAGCAGATTGGCATCTTTGAAATTGATGCCCGCCAGCGTGACGCGCGGTTTTTTTTCCAGATCATGCGGAATGCCGCCGCACGCCGCCAGCAGCGCCAGCGCCAGCAATGCCGCCCACAAGCGTAGCTGCTTCATGCTGCTGCCGCCTGAGCCAGCGCATTGAACCGATCCGCCACTTCGCCGGTCATGGGCAAGGCCCCCGGCGTTTCCGGGTGGACCACTGCGATAGTGACTTCAGCCTCGGCCACCAGCTTGCCGTTGTCGGCGCGCACGATGCGTTGTGCCACGATGCAGGACCGTTCTTCCAGCCGCGCCATGCTGGTTTCCACCACAATGACATCGCCCATGGTGGCGGGACGGCGGTAATTAATATCAATGCGGCTGACTACCAAGGCGTAACGTTGCTGCATGAACCACTGCAGATCGCCGTGGCTTTCCATCATGCCCCAGCGTGCTTCTTCCAGAAATTCGAGGTAGCGCGCGTTGTTGACATGGCCATATAGATCAAGGTGATAACCACGCACCTTGATTTCAGTACGAAACGGCATGAGGACTCCAGTGAGTAGCAATCGGTACACAAAAAAACGCGGGCATCGCCACTGTGAAGCGGGCCACGCAGCAAGGGGGGCGACAGCGAGCACAGCGTACGATCTTTGAAAAAAATCCCGTCTGTTCGGGATAATCCCTAGCTTCGGTAAACATACCACATAACAAACGGCACCCTCAGCACGTGGATTTGCGCCATTCCCGCCCCTTTCGACTGACCCTGTTACTGTTCGTGGCCCTGCTGGCACTGGCTGGCGTCGTCCCGTATTTTGTGCAGGCAGACTTTGCCCAGTCGGCGCTGGTGGCGCAGTTGCAGCGCGATAGCCACCGGACATTGACCGCCAGCCGTACCCGCGTGGTGCTGTTACCGCGCCCGGCCTTGCTGCTGCAAGACGTCAGCCTGAGCGACCCCGACAAGCCCGCCATCTTTGCCCAGGCGCAGCAAATGCGCATTCAGTTATCGATCTGGCCTTTGCTTAGCCACGGTCGCTTTGAAGTGCATCGCGTTGAATTCAAAAAAAAGCCGGTCGTCAATATCGAGCATCGCCCCGACGGCAGCTATAACTTTGACGATTTGCTGGCGCAGCCGGACCAGGTGGGCAATGGCCTGCGCTTTAATCTGGATCGCGTCATCTTTAAAGGCGCTGATCTGCGTTACCGCGATAACGGCCTGAATGAATCGTTCCGCGTGGCTGGCCTTGATCTGTATATGGATAACCTGGGCGATCCCAAAACCGGCAGCTGTATCTACAAGGCGAATTGCAGATCGGCCCGCAACAAGCGCCGCAATGGCGCGGCAAGATCACCGCCAATGCCGCCATGCGCTACCACGCGCAAGAACGCCGGCTGCTGGTCGCCGATCTCAAGACCTCCATTACACAACGTGGAGACAGCGCCCCGGCGCTCAAACTGGCCGATGTCAGCGTCACCGGCGTAGGCAATCTGGTGTATGGCTGGCAGCCACTGCGGCTCACCGGCGGTGATCTGCATTTGTCGGCTTCCGGCAAACGCGCAGAACAGAACTGGAATACCTCGCTGGATCTGCCCGAAATCAAGATCGTCGGCGATGTGTTGTCGCTGAACCGCCTCGCCCTGCAAGTTGATATGCACAGCCCCGGCAACAAGCTGTCAGCGCGCATGCAAGTGCCAACGCTGTCGGGCCAGCAAGGCGGCTTGCTGCGCGCCAATGCCGCACGCATTGATTTCAATATGTCCAGCCCGGGCCAGAAAATCGCGGCCAACTTCGCCAGTCCGCTCGAAATTCAGGATGGCACGCTCTATCGCCTGCCCGATTACATTCTGAATGGCAGCTACAGCAATTCGGCGCTGCCGCGCGGCGATATCAAGCTGGAATCGCGCGGCCATGCCATGCTGGATCTGCGCAGCGAAACCATGAGCATGTCCAGCCAGGGCCAGCTTGATCGCGAACCCATGTCAGCGGCGCTAACGGTCAACGATTTTGTCACGCCGGAATATCACTTCAATATCGACGTCAACAAACTCGACCTGACGCCCTATCTGCCCGCCGTGACCGATGGCGCAAAACAGATCGACCAAGGCCGCGATCTGGATATGGCATGGCTGGAACGCGCACGCGCCCAGGGTCAGGTCCGTATCAACGAGCTGGTGCTGAAGAACCTGCATATCGACGATCTATCGATGAATTTTGCCGCGCATGACGGCAAGCTCACGCTCGACCCACTGGCCGCCACCATCTACGAAGGCCGTTTGCAGGGCCGCATGGAAGTCGATGCCAGCGCGCCGGAACCGCAAATCCGCATCCAGCAACGCCTGAGCGACACCAATATCAATACGCTGCTGACTGATGTGCTGGATACCAGCCGCTTTGAAGGCCGCGGCCAGGTTGATCTGGATATCGCCGCGCAGGGTAGTTCGCTGGCCGATCTGCGCCGCACCGCCACCGGCAACGCGCATCTGCAACTGAAGCAAGGCGCCATCCGCGGCATCGACGTCGAGGCCTTGCTGCGCAATACCAGCAAGCAACTGGCGCTGCTCGGCACCGAAGTCACCCAGCCTGCTGATCAAGACGCCAAAACACGCTTTACCCAGTTGCAAGCCAGTCTGGAATTGAAAGACGGCGTGGCGCGCAATGATGATCTGGCGGTCGCCACCGGCGTGGTCAAACTGACCGGCGCGGGCGATATCGACCTGGGCATCGGCGTGATCGACTATCAGATGAAAGCCGTCACCAACTCACATGTGCCGGAGCTGGCTGGCCTGGCCGGTTTGTCTTTGCCCATCTCGCTGAGCGGCGGGTTGGCTTCGCCGGAATATCACGTCGATTATTCCGCGCTGAAAAAAACCAGTGCTGGCGCGGCAGAAAGCGGCGGAAGAAAAAAAAGCCGCGGCCGAACACGCGGCGCAACTCAAGGCGCAAGCCGCCGCCGACGCCGCCCGGCGTAAATCCA
>BBFD01000385.1 GCA_001313065.1 Silvimonas sp. JCM 19000 | reverse complement strand
CCTCTGGCACACGCCAGGGTTTATGCGCCACGCCACCGAGCGCTACGCGCGCCTGGCTGATACGGCCCGCGGCATCCAGCTGCAAAGCCGCCGCCACCGACACCAGGGCAAACGCATACGACGCGCGATCGCGCAGTTTGAGATAGCCGAATGCGCGGCAAATGCCGTTGCTGTGGCGGGCAGGGTGATATGTGTGATCAATTCATCGGCGGCCAGCGTGGTGTCGTCTTGCGGCCGGTCTTCGGGCAAACGATGGAATTCGGCAAACGCAATCTGGCGCGTGCCGCGCGTTGATTGCACATGGACCGTGGCTGCCAGCGCCGCCAGTGCCACGCACAGATCGGATGGATGGGTGGCAATACAATGTGCGCTGCGCCGAGGATGGCGTGCTGGCGCGTAATGCCGCCGATGGCCGCACAGCCGCTGCCCGGATCGCGTTTATTACACGGCACGCCGATGTCGTAAAAGTAATGGCAGCGCGTGCGTTGCAGCAGATTGCCGCCGTTGCTGGCCATATTGCGGATCTGCGGGGACGCGCCCGCAGGATCGCCGCGGTCAGCAGCGGATAACGCGTGCGTACCAGCGGGTGGTAGGCGGTGTCGGCATTGCGGGCCAGCGCGCCCAGATGCAGGCCAGCGTCGGCGGTTTCTTCAATGCGATCGAGCGGCAGGCCATTCACATCAACCAGCCGCGCCGGATGCATCACATCGGCTTTCATCAGATCGACCAGATTGGTGCCGCCCGCCAGAAAGCGAGGGGGCATGCGGCTGTCGGTGTCGGGCTCGGCCTGGATTGCGTTTAACGCGGCGGCAGTGTCTTGCGGGGCGACATAAGCAAACGGGTTCATGGCGCCACCGTCCCCACCGTCTCCGGGCTGACGTTCGGCGCGGCTTGCGCCGACGTGTCGCGCAGGCCCATCACGCTGCTGACCGCCTGCACAATTTGCGGATAAGCGCCGCAACGACAAACATTGCCGCTCATCAATTCGCGCACGGCCGCGGTGGTATGGGCTTCGCCTTCGCGCAGCAAACCAAGCGCCGAGCAAATCTGCCCCGGCGTGCAATACCCGCATTGCAAGGCATCGTGGTCAATAAAGGCCTGCTGCAAGGGATGCAACTGCTCGCCGTCGGCCACGCCTTCGATGGTGGTGATGTCATGGCCATTCTGGCTCACCGCCAGCGCCAGACAGGCGTTGATGCGACGGCCATTGCTCAGCACGGTACAGGCGCCGCACTGGCCGTGATCACAGCCTTTTTTTGCTGCCCGTCAGCAACATGCGTTCGCGCAGCAAATCCAGCAGCGTGACCCAGGTTTCGATTTCAAATTGATGGCGCTCACCGTTTACCGTGAGCGTAACGGGATAGAGCGGGGCGGCAGGCCGTGGCACTGGCTGTGCCGCGCTGGCGGAGGACGGGGCGCTGTCAGGCATGACGATATTCCGCAGAGAGGGGATGAGCGATTCTGGCAGCTCCGCCGCCGCCAGAAAGCCAGTGTCGCGCCTACTACCAGGCAGGCGCGACAGCGACGCAGCGCGTCAGGCAGGGCTTAACGGCGCGCCGTAATGCCCGGGGTTTCCGCGCGCACCAGGAACTGATACGTGGTGTCCGGCAGGTGCTCGAGCAGCCATTGGGCCATGGCTTGTTCTTGCGGCAGGATCTGTTCGCAAGCGCGCTGGGTTTCCACGTCGCCCACGGCCCGCGCCGCTTCGATCAGCACGGTGTAGGTGGCGATTTCGAGGTTCTCGAACACATAACCGCTAATCGAACCCTTGATGACTTCATCGCTCATGGTCATGCCACCGATGGCCTGGCCAAACGCCATCAATTTGCCGCCGAGGTCCTTCATCACCGAATGCGAACCGCCAAGGCGGTTGATACATGCTTCCAGCAGTTTTTTGCTGGCCCAGCGTCTCTTGCAAATGCAGGTCGATGCGCGCTTTCAGATCAGGGTAATGCTCCAGCCGCGACGATTGCGCCTTGAGCATTTGTTCCGCTTGTTGCTCCATGGCATGGGCGTCGCGCAGCCAGTCGAGCAGATTGTCTTTACGATCAGTAGTCATGGTGCTTGCTCCAGGTAATGTCGATGAGGCCGCGTGACGCAAACTGCGCCACGCGCTTCAAGGCCACCATGATGGGCAAAAGCACAAAGCAAAATAGTCAGCCGCCACCATCGCGCGGTGTAGTCCGGCAACGATGCCGCGTGTACGCCTCAGGCCGCTTTAACGCGGTACTGCAGATGGCAGGTGTGATGCGCGCCTGCCCGCGCCGCCACCAGCTCCAGCTGCAGTTGCTGGCCCAGGCCCTGATCGCCCGCTTCAAAAATGGCCGGGCTGCCCGATTTACCGTCGATGGCGGGGCAGAGCAGCAAACTTACTTCATCCACCAGCCCGGCTTTGAGGAAGGCACCGTTGATGGTGGCGCCGCCTTCCAGCAACAGCGTCTTGATGCCGAGTTTCTGATTGAGCTGCTGCAGCATTTCGGCCAGATCAATGTCATCGGACGGCTGCACCAGATAAGACACGCCCGCTGCAATCAGCTCAGCCAGATGGCTATCCGGCACGGTTTGCGTCAGCACTACCACCACGTGGCCATTGTCGGCAGTGGGGCTGTCCCAGTGCAGCACGGCTTTACGATCGATGGCGATGGCGTAGCTGCGGGCGCTGGCATCGGCCACATGCCATGGTCGCTCCGGTTTGCTGTCGCCCACCGCAGCGGGCGCTGCGGCGCCGGTGGCAAATTCTTTCATGGTGGTGGTGCCGGCCAGCCACGCATCGGCGGCAAAGCCGTTATGGATGCGCTGGTACTCGTCCAGCATGGCCGCTTGCAGGGGCGAGCCCTCGGGCGCCCATTCATCCACCAGCAAACGTCCATCCAGCGGGGCCATCATGTGGCAAATCACGTGCGGTTTCATGGTTGCTCCAGGTCGGATCAGCAAAGTATTGACGCTTGCTATCAGACCCTGGCGCGGCAGCGCGGCGCATCCGGCGTGGCGCCGATATGCGTGTCGGCGGGCCGGAGCATGGTTATTTCACATACGAGCGGATCACCTGGAGCACCACGTCGAGATCATCGCGTCGTTGCGCTTCGTCGGCTTCCAGCACCAGATGATGCGTGATATGCCTTCGATCACCGCGCCCAGCAGGCCGTTGACCGCGCCGCGGATGGCGGCAATCTGTTGCAGGATGCGCCGCAATCGTCGCCATTTTCCAGTTGTTTTTTTCCAGCGCGGCCGCCTGGCCCTGAATGCGGCGCACCCGCGCCATCAGTTTGGGTTTGTCCTGGATGGTGTGGCTCATCGTCAAGCTCCGTGGGCAATGGCGCAGGGTAACATGCACTAATACCAGGGGGTAGTATCCCCACATACTTGGGGGTAGTATGCCCAGCCATCACTTTCGAACCGGCTAGCGCCCTCGTCATGACTGATTTCTCAACACTGTTGCAGCACGGCAATGCGTGGCTGTTTATCCCCTCCGCCATCCTGTTAGGGGCCCTGCACGGGTTGGAGCCGGGGCATTCCAAAACCATGATGGCGGCGTTTATTGTGGCGATTCGCGGCACGGTGGGGCAGGCGGTGTTGCTGGGGCTGGCAGCCACCTTGTCGCATACGGCGGTGGTGTGGGCCGTGGCTTTGACCGGCATGTACCTGGGCCGCAACTGGGATGCCACAGCGGCGGAACCGTGGTTTCAACTGGTTTCTGCGGTACTGATCATCGCGGTGGCGGCGTGGATGTTGTTGCGCACCTGGCGCGAGCAACAAGCCGCGCAGGCC
>BBFD01000384.1 GCA_001313065.1 Silvimonas sp. JCM 19000 | reverse complement strand
CGCTACGCCCGATGCAGCCCGTTTTTTTGTGTGATTGGCGGGCGGACCGCTGGCGCAGCATGCCACTGCGCCAGCGTATTAATGCAAAGCCCGGCCAGACTGATCCGCGCTCAACAAACCCGCGCGCCAGGCATGCAATGCGCCAATTGCCACACCGACCAGCCGCCAAACATCAGCCACCATGTCAAATCCACCAGCGCACATGCGGCCGCGACCGACAGCCATGCCAGGGCGCGTTGTGCCATGCCGGCCTGATAGCGCCGCACGATGCCCAGCGCCAGCACAGCAGTCCACAGGTTGGCGCCGGCCAACAAGCCAAAACGCAGCGGCTGCACCCAGGTCAGATTGATGCCCTCCGGGCGTAGCAGCTGACGGTGGTGGCGGAAAGCCCGAGGAACAGGCCACAGCCCGCCAGCGGCACCAGCGCCAACGCCAGATGTTCAAAGCGCTTGCTGTCCCAGCCACCCAGCGCCCGATTGCCCACGGCCAACAGCAGCGACAACGCACTGCCCATCACTGCGCCCACGCCCACAATCCAAGCCACCACCAGCGTGCCATCCAGAATGGTGAACACATCGTTGTGCAGCGGGTAATTGGTAAACACGTACCACGGCAGGGTTTTTTTTCCAGCGGCCACATCAGGTCATGGTTGATCAGCCATTCGGCACAGGCTTGTTTGATCGCCACCATCCACGGGCTAACGGTCCACTGAAACGCACCGATGGCAATGCCCAGCATGCCAAACAACAGCAACGCGGTTTGCCACTTCGATTCTTTGGGCGGGCCAACCTGCACGATTTCGGCATTGGGCGAGCGGGGGCTGAGTGCGATGGCATCACGATGGCCACTGCACCGGCCGCACATATGGCATTCGGCATTGCCTTGCATATTGCGGATCGGCACCATCGGCGCACAGACGATGGGGATCACCTTGTGGCTGTGATAGCTTTTTTTTCCAGGCATGCACGTCGACGCGGAAATGGATGGGCGCAAGTCGCGACAACAAATTGAATACGCCATTCACCGGGCACAGATATTTGCACCAGGCGCGCCGATCGCGCGCGTAGACCAGGCCGATGAACATGGCGGCAACGGTGGAGCCGCCCAGCACCACCAGCACCGCGCGCGGATATTGGTACACGCTGACCATCTGGCCGTAAATCGTGGTGCCGGCAAATGCCACGAAGGCCAGCCGGACCAGCGCAGCCAGCGCGGCATGGCCCGATCCAGCCCAAAGCGACTGGTGAATTCGCTAAGCGCGCCTTCCGGGCATAACACCCCGCACCAGGCACGGCCCAGCAGCACCATGCTGAGCAAAACGAAAGGCCACCAGATTCCCCAGAACAGGAACTGCGCAAACACCGTCAGGTTATTCAGGATGCGCGCGTCCGAATCGGGCAGCGGCAGGGCCACCGGAATGATCAGCAGGCTGGCATAAAACAGCACCACCAACCATTGCATGCCGATGATCATGCCGCGATGGCGCGCCAGCCAGTCACCGGCGCGGGCAAGAAGCGGAGAGGCAGACAGCGTGCCGCTCATAATGATTCCTTAACGGGCAACGATGGTGCCTTTGGCGGTATTGGGGTGGAAATCGTCGAACCATTTATAGGTGCCCGGCTGCATCGGCGCGCAAATGACTGAAGACGTCACGCCGGGGCCCAGCACTTTTTTTTCTTTGCGCAGGTCGGTGCTTTCAAATTCCACCGGCTGCGCGCCCGCGTTGGTGACCACAATGCGGATTTTCTTACCCGCAGGCACGGTGAGGTTCAGGGGCGTAGCTTTGCCATCCTTGAACTCGATTTTGATTTCAAATGGCTCTTCGGCATGGGCCAGCGGCGCCAGTGCAACCAGCAAACCCACTGCAACAGCGGACATCCATCGACGCATTGTTTGGTTCCTGTCCATAAACAACAAAGCCGGGATGCCAAGCATCCCGCAGCACAGCCACGACTTAGTAGCCGCCCTTCTTGCCGGTACCGGCGAAGGTGAATTCGTAGTCATTGGTGATGGGCGCCCACCATGCACCCACGCCGGTTTCCTTATCGACGTGACGACCAAAATGCGCCATCGGGTTTTGCGACGGCGGCAGGATGGTCAAATGCAACTTGTATTTGCCCGGGCCAGCCAGTTTGACGTTATCGCCATAATGCGGGCCGTCGCTGGCCACCATGGCCATCATGTCGCCAGCGATTTTGGTGTTGCTGCCAACTTTGGTGATTTCGTATTTAACCAGCAGCGCCGGCATCCACTCGCCTTCGGCAAAACCGTTGGGATTGTTCTTGAGCGCGTGGATATCGGCTTCAAGGTGGATGTCGGATTCTTCGGCTTTGCGCATCATGCTTCCGGTTCCATCTTGATCGGTTGCAAATAAACCGCGCCGATTTCCATACCGCCTTTCAACAGCGGTTTGCCGATGGGATATTCAGCAGCGAACGACGGGGCCGACAGACATACAGCGGCGACAGCACTTGCCAGGATGTATTTACGCATTGCGCTTGGTCTCAGGTTGTTAAACGTTATTTGAATGATGCGTGCGGTTGCGGCGTGTCGAGCCACGCCAGAAAAAAAACGATCAGTGACAGCGTCGCGCTCAGGCACGACGCTTGCCCAGCGTGCGTGCCAGCAGCGTGATGACCAGCAGCGTGCCCACCCAGGCCAGCAACTGGATGCCTGCGGGGCGTGCGGTATAGCCCACCACGGCGTGCAGCATCTTGCCGGTGACGCTGTCATCGGTGAGCAGCCACGAGGTATCCCACAGTGCATCGCCCAGCGGCGGCACCCAGTCGGCAGCAATCAAAAAAGCCGACGCACTGGCTGGCCATACCGGCGGCCAGCAGCAGCACCAGCGCATTCGTCACGGCAAACAATTTGCGGGTATTGATCTGCAGCAGGCCAAAGTAAAGCGCGGCGCCCACGCCTACCCCACCCGCCAGCCCGATCAGCGCCTATGGCCATCTGCACGCCCTGGCCTTGCTGGCCAGCGGCGATGCCATACAAAAAAAACAACACGGTCTCGGAGCCTTCGCGCAGCAAGGCGATGCCGACCACCATGGCCAGACCCGTCATGGAGGTCGACCCGGCGGTGACCGATCTGCCGAGCGAACCGAGTGACTGCGCCATTTCGCGACCATGGCGGTTCATCCAGATGCAATGCCAGGCCAGCATCAGCACCGCGACAAACATGATGCCGGCGTTAAAGACCTCTTGCCCCATGCCTGAGGCCCAGTTGGAAATGACCTCGGCAAACACGGCGACCAGGCTGGCACCTATGGTGCCGCCCACGATGCCCAGGCCCACCCACAAACCACGGCGTGGCACCGTGCGGGTGGCGGCCATCACGATCGAGACCACCAGCGCGGCTTCGAGAATCTCGCGAAATACAATCAACATCGTGGAAAACATGGGCTAATCCGGCGGAAATCGAGGGCGTATTTTGCACCTGTTAAGCGTCAACAGGAATCATTCTCGATTGTGGAAACGCCGACTTAGGCATGACTTAGCCTGTGCCGGGCGTCGCCAGATATCGCAAATTTCAGCCTAACTGTTTGACAGATAAGGGAGTCGCCAGCCAGGCTCAAACTCGAGACGCAAAATTATACGCATTTGGGAGTATTCACATGCCGACCATCAGCCCGTATTCCAACGCGAGCCAGGCTTACTACCAGCAATTGCTACAGCAACAGCAGCAGCAAGCTGCCCGCGCGCCAGCCAGCAACACCGACAATGCCGTCAGCAGCAACAGCACCAGCAGTGTGACCGCTGCGGCCG
>BBFD01000383.1 GCA_001313065.1 Silvimonas sp. JCM 19000 | reverse complement strand
CGCTGCCGAGCAATCGCTGACCACCGCCGTGGCGCAAGCCTACTTTACCTGGCAGACCGACAACGCCCGCATTGCGCTGATCAAGCAGCAACGCGACGTGCAGCAAAATCTGCACCAGATTGCCGCCCGCCGTGTGCAAAGCGGCCTGGAAAACGATACCAGCCAGCGCAGCGCGCGCGGTGATGTCGCCAACCAGGACGCCGTGCTGGCGCAACTGGCCGCAACCGAGCGCCAGGATCGCGAATCCTTGCGCGCGTTGCTGGGCATTACCGGTGACAGCAAAGTGGTGGACCAACTGCAGCCGCAGCCCTTGCCGCAAGCCGTCGGCGCACTGCCCGCTGATCTGGGTCTGAACCTGGTGGCACGTCGCCCCGATCTGCAAGCCGCCCGTTGGCGCGCCGAAGCCGCAACGCAACGCACCGAGTACAACAAGGCGCTGTTCTATCCGGATATCAGCCTGAGCGCGTTTGTCGGCGCTTCCAGCCTGAGCCTGGACGATGTGCTGAAGCAAGGCACGCGCACGCTGGGCATTACCCCAGCGCTGAGCCTGCCGATCTTTGATAGCGGCCGTCTGGCTGCCGGGCTGACTGCCAGCCGGGCGCAACGCGATGTGGCCATTGCCCAGTACAACCAGGCGCTGGTGAATGCGGTGCAGGACGTGGCCAACCAGGGTGTGGCGCTGCAAGGCTTGTCGGCGCAAGAGGCCGCCACTCGCAACTATCTGGTCGCGACCGAGGGCGTGCTGAAAAAAAACCAGCAAACCCGCATGCAGCGTGGCCTGACCGATCAAGGCGTGGTACTGCGGGCGCAACTGCCGTGCTGATGATTCAGGACCAGTTGCTGCTGCTGCGTAACCGCCAGATCAATACCGAAATTGCGCTGACCCGTGCGCTAGGCGGTGGCTATCAAGCCCCGACCGCCGACGCCGTAGCCGAAACCAAATAACAAACCCGCTACCGCGCCGCTGCTGCGCGCGGTGAGCCAGTCATGCTAAAGAATTCTGGAGAACACCATGAGTACCGATAACAACCAAGCCGTTGCCGCGAATCAGAAAAAAGCGCAAACCGGTCATGGCCATCATCACCACCGTGTTTGTGCTGGCCGGCATCGGCTACGCGTTTTATTACGCCACCGTACTGACGCAACGCGAAGAAACCGATAACGCCTATGTGGGCGGCAACCTGGTCACGCTGACCTCGCAAGTGAGCGGCACCGTCACCCAGATCAGCGCGGACGAAACGCAGTTTGTGAAGGCCGGTGACGATGTCGTCAAACTGGACCCGGTCGATGCCAAGGTAGCGCTGGCGCAAGCCGAAGCCGCGCTGGGTGATTCGGTGCGCCAACTGCGCCAGTCCTACGCCAACGCCTCGCAATACGACGCCGCACTGGCGCAAAAACGGATCGATCTGGCCAAGGCGCAGGATGATCTGGCGCGCCGTGCGCCGCTGGCCGCTGACCACACCGTGTCGGCCGAAGAAGTTGCCCACGCCAAAGACGATGTCGCCGTCGCCAAAGCGGCGCTGGATGTAGCCGAAAAGCAAGCCGAAGCCGCCCATGCCAGCATCGATGGCGTCAACATCGCAAATCACCCCAGCGTGCTGCGTGCTCGCGCCAATTACACGCAAGCGTGGCTGACCGTGCAACGCAATGCCATCCCGGCGCCGGTGTCGGGCTATGTGGCCAAGCGTGGCGTGCAAGTGGGCGCGCGCATCACCCCGGGCCAATCCTTGCTGTCGATTGTGCCGCTGGACCAGTTGTGGGTGGACGCCAACTTCAAGGAATCCGAACTGCGCAATATCCGTATCAATCAGCCCGCGAAGATTACGGCCGATGTATACGGTAGCAAGGTGGAATACCACGGCAAAGTGGTTGGCCTGGGCGCCGGTACGGGTAGCGCCTTCAGCCTGTTGCCGGCGCAAAACGCCACCGGTAACTGGATCAAGGTGGTGCAACGTGTGCCGGTGCGTATCCAGCTGGATCAGCAAGAGCTGCGCCAGCATCCGCTGCGCGTAGCCTGTCGACCACGGTGGAAGTGGACACTCATCAGCGTGACGGTAGCGTGCTGTCGGCCGCCACCGAGAACAAGCCGCTGTTTACCACCACCGTGCTGGACCAGCCGCTGCAACAGGCCGAGACGCAAGCCGACGCCATCGTGGCGCGCAATATGGCCAAGAGCAAGTAATTGACATGCCCTGGCGTTTGACCGCCGGGGCATGCTTCGCGGAGTACTGTCATGACCTCTACAGCCGCTGCTGTAGCCCCGCCTGCGCCCCTGCACGGCGGCAAGCTGGCCTTGGTGACGGTGGCGTTGTCGTTCGCCACCTTCATGGAAATTCTCGATACAACGATTGTTAACGTTTCAGTCCCGCACATTGCCGGCGATCTGCCGTGGCGGCCAACCAGGCACATGGGCGATCAGCTCATATGGTCTGGCGGCAGCCATTGCGGTGCCGCTGACCGGTTGGCTGGCTGGCCGCTTTGGCCAGGTCAAATGTTTTTCGCTGTCGGTGCTGTTGTTTACGCTGATGTCCATCCTGTGCGGCATGGCCAACAGCCTGCCGATGCTGGTGGCGTTCCGCTTTCTGCAAGGCCTGGTCTCCGGCCCGATGGTGCCGCTGTCACAAACGCTGCTGCTGAGCACTTATCCACCGGAGAAAAAAAAGGGCCTGGCGCTGGCCTTATGGTCGATGACCGTGATTGTCGCGCCGATTTTCGGGCCCTTGCTCGGCGGCTACATCACCGATCAGCTCAGCTGGCCGTGGATTTTCTACATCAACGTGCCGGTGGGCATCGCCGCGGGCATTGCGTCGTGGAACCTGCTGAAAGACCGTGAAACCCCCACCCGCAAGTTGCCGATCGATGTGGTTGGCCTGATCCTGCTGGTGCTGGGCGTGGGCAGCCTGCAAGTGATGCTGGATAACGGCAACGATCTGGACTGGTTCAACTCGCCAGTGATCGTCACCCTGGGTGCCGTGGCCGTGCTGGCGCTGACCTACTTTGTGGCGTGGGAGCTGACCGAAGAGCATCCGATTGTGGAGCTGACGCTGCTGAAGCGCCGTAACTTCACCATCGGTGTGATTGTGTTGTCGTTGGGCATGTTCTGCTTCTTTGGCAGCACGGTGTTGTTCCCGCTGTGGCTACAAACAGTGATGGGCTACAACTCGACATGGGCCGGTGTGGCCACTGCGCCGGGCGGTGTGCTGGCGCTGTTCTTGTCACCCATCATCGGCAAGAACATCACCAAGCTGAATCTGCGCATGGTGGCGTCGATCGCGTTTGTGGTGTTCGGCGTCACCATGTTCTGGTACGCCAGCTTTACCCTGGACACCGACCTTAACCACATCATGCTGTCGCGCTTTATGCAGGGCATCGGCATTGCGTGTTTCTTTGTGCCACTCAACCAGATCATCCTGTCCGGCCTCGGCCCGGCGCAGATGGCATCGGCATCGGGCTTGTCCAATTTTTTCCGGACCATTTCGGGCAGCTTTGCCACGGCCATCGCGGTGTTCTTGTGGGACCGTCGGCAGAATTTCAGCCACGTGCGTCTGACTGAAAACGTGAACGCCGCCAACCCGGCCAGTGTGGATTATCTGAGCAAGCTGCAAGACCTGGGCATGAGCGCACAAGCGGCATATGCACAGGTGGATCAGGTGATTGCGCAACAAAGCTTCATGATCGCCACCAAAGAAGTGTTCTGGTTGCTGGGCGTGATTTTCTTTGCGCTGATCGTGATTGTCTGGTTTGCCAAGCCACCGTTTGGGTCTACGGGTGGTGGTGGGG
>BBFD01000382.1 GCA_001313065.1 Silvimonas sp. JCM 19000 | reverse complement strand
CCCGCCGACAAGGGCAAGCCTTCCAGCCGTTGCGCCACCGCTGCCGCCGCAGCGCCAAGCTGACCCGATACCCAGATGTCGTCATCGGCCCGGGCCCCGCCCCGCAGCAGCGCCATGCCTTTGGGCACGTCGCCTGCAATCTGGATGCTGATGGTCAACGGACCCCGCGTGGTATCGCCGCCGACCAGCTCGATGCCATGCGCTTCGGCCAGGGCAAACATGCCACGGCTAAACGCCTCCAGCCACGCCGCATCGGCATGCGGCAAGGCCAGCGCCAAGGTAAACCAGCGCGGTGTGGCCCCCATGGCGGCGAGGTCGGACAGATTCACCGCCAGGCTTTTATGGCCCAGGGTAAACGGGTCGACATCTTCAAAGAAGTGGCGACCGGCCACCAGCATATCCACCGAAATAGCCAGTTGCTGGCCCGCAGCCGGGGTCAACAAAGCGGCGTCGTCACCGACGCCGAGGTCAGCCACCGTGCCCGGTCGATGGAAATAGCGGGCGATCAGATCGAATTCGTTCAATGCGCGGCCAGCTTAACGTTGACGTTTGGCACGGATGGCTTCGACTTCCGCCGGACGCACTTCAGCCGCCAGTTGGTCGAGCACACCGTTCACAAATTTGTGGCCATCCGCACCGCCAAAGGTTTTGGCCAGCTCGATGGCTTCGTTGATGATCACGGGGTACGGCGTTTCCGGCATGTTGATGATTTCCTGCGCGCCCACCAGCAGAATGGCGCGCTCAACCGGGCTGACTTCGGCCAGATCGCGGTCGACGTGCGGGCGCAATGCCTCGGTCAGATGCGCCTGGCCGCCCAACGCGCCTACCAGCAGATTACGGAACAAGGCTTCATCGGCCTTCACAAACGAGGTGCTGCTTTCGCGCAAAAACTTTTCGATGGCGGTGACCGACTCATTGGTCAGCTGCCATTGATAAATACCTTGCATCGCGAACTCGCGGGCGCGGCGACGGGCCGACTTGGGTGGGGCTTTTTTTTGGGTGCGTCAGCACCCGGCGCGGCTGCGCCCGTGGGGTTCGTGTCACTCATGCTTTCAATACCTTTTGCAGATTGGCCATTTCTACGGCCACTTTGGCGGCATCCCGACCTTTTTTTTCGTCGACGCGCACTTCGGCTTGTTCGTCGGTTTCAGTGGTCAGGATAGCGTTGGCGATCGGTACACCGTGGTCCAGCGTTACTTGCGTAACCCCGGCGCCCGATTCGTTGGAAACCAGTTCAAAGTGATAAGTCTCGCCGCGAATGACCGCGCCCAGACCGATCAGCGCATCAAAGCGCCGGCTTTTGGCCAGCGTTTGCAGCACCAGCGGAATTTCGAGCGCGCCCGGCACGCTAGTCACCAGCAGGTCGGATTCTTTCACGCCCAGCTTGTTCAGTTCGTCCAGCGCGGCATCGCGCAGGCCTTCGCACACCGGCGTATTAAACCGGCTGTATACCAGCGCAATGCGCAGGCCGGCACCGTTCATGTCGGGGGCGATAAATTGAATGTTCTTGCTCAATGTCATGATTGATTTTCCTGGTCAATTACTTATTGCTTGTCCGCGCAGCGCGGTAATTCAAAGCCGGTTACTTCGAGTCCGAACCCGGTCATGCTGGGCATTTTGCGTTCGGGCGACAGCAGTCGCATCTTGCCCACGCCCAGCGATTTGAGCATTTGTGCACCGATGCCATAGGTACGCATATCCCATTTGCGCGGCTGTTCCAGCTTCAGTTCCGGCAGCGCTCGCGCCAGCAGATCGTCGCCGTTTTCGGTGCGATGCAGCAGGATGACTACGCCGCGCTCGGCGCGTGCAATGGCTTCGAGCGATTCGCGCACATTCCACGAATGACCGCTGTGCGCCAGGTCCAGCCAGTCCATCACGCTCAGCGGCTCGTGCACGCGCACCAGCGTTTCTTCGCCGGGGGTGGGCTCGCCATGCACCAGCGCCAGATGCGTGGTGCTGGTTAGCGTGTCGCGGAACACATGCAGTTTGAACTCACCGGCAAAGGTCTCAACGCTGCGCACGCCTTTGGTCTCGACCAGCGACTCGGTCTGGCTGCGATAGTGGATCAGTCAGCGATGGTGCCGATCTTGATCTGATGTTGCTCGGCAAATTCCAGCAGTTCGGGCAGACGCGCCATGCTGCCGTCATCGTTCATGATTTCGCAGATGACCGATGCGGGCGACAAACCGGCCAGCATGGCCAGATCAGAACCGGCTTCGGTATGGCCCGCGCGCACCAGCACGCCACCGGGCTGTGCCAGCAGCGGGAATACGTGGCCCGGCGACACCAGATCGCCCGGCTTGGCATCAAATGCCACGGCGCGGCGGATGGTCAGCGCACGGTCGGCGGCCGAGATACCGGTGCTGACGCCTTCGGCGGCTTCAATCGATACGGTGAAGTTGGTGCCGTGGCTGGAGCCATTGTTGTTGACCATCAGCGGCAGATTCAGCTGTTTGCAGCGGTCCGCGCTCAGCGTCAGGCAGATCAGGCCGCGGCCGTACTTCGCCATAAAGTTGATGATTTCGGGCGTTACGTAATCGGCCGCCAACACCAGATCGCCTTCGTTTTCGCGATCTTCTTCGTCCACCAGGATCACCATCTTGCCGGCGCGAATGTCGGCGATGATGTCTTTGATTGGTGCGATGCTGGCCATCAGAGTGCTCCCGCCGCCAGCATGCGCTCAACGTAGCGTGCGATCAGATCGACTTCCAGGTTTACCCGGGCGCCGGCGTGCAGTTCGCCCAGCGTGGTCACGGTGAGCGTGTGCGGAATCAGGTTGATGGAGAACTCCACGCCGTCGGCAGCATCGCGCACCCAGTTGGTGGTCAGCGACACGCCGTTCACCACCACCGAGCCTTTGACCGCCAGATATTTTTTTCAGCGATTGCGGCGCGCGGATGATCAGCTCGCGGTTGTCGCCCACCGGTTCAAAGCTGATGACTTCGCCCACGCCATCCACATGGCCCGACACCAGATGGCCACCCAGCCGATCAGACAAACGCATGGCTTTTTTTCCAGGTTGACCTTGCCACCCTGATGCTGCAGGCCCACGGTCACGCGCAGCGATTCTTCCGACACATCAATGCGGTAGCGCGCGTCTGGCTGCATATCGACCACGGTCATGCAGGCGCCGTTATGCGAAATGCTGTCGCCCAATGCCACGTCCGAAAGATCCAGCTCAGGCGCATGTACGGTCAGGCTGACGCCACCTTCAAACGGCTCCACTTTTTTCGATAGTGCCGAGTCCTTGCACGATACCGGTAAACATTTCAGGGGGTTTCCTTGTCTTGATCAGCAAATTGGTCTGGATTGGCGAGCCGTATGCGCTGCGAGGATTTGAGCTCGTTGCAGGCATTGCAGAAATAGCTGCGCGCGCCGCAGGCCACCAGTACTTCGACCGGTTGGCCACAATCGGGGCAGGCGAGGATGGGGGCGGAAGTCATCGCGTTACTCCTGCGTCACAAATAGAGCCGGATCAGTAAATCGCAAGTCCAGCCTTTGATCATCGCCCACCATGCGCCGCGCCCGCACTTGCGGCTTCAGGCGCGACGCCAGTTGCGTCAGATCCAGCTCGGCGGCGCCACGGCCCGGCTCACCGATAATGACCGGTGCCTGATACCAGATGATTTCATCGACCAGCCCACTGCGCAAAAAACGCGCCATTAAGGATGGCGCCGGCTTCCACGGTTACTTCATTGCAGCCACGCAGCGCCAGTTCGGCCATCAAGGCCGGCAGATCGATACGCCCTGCGGCATCGGCCAGGCTGATCACTTCGGCCCCG
>BBFD01000381.1 GCA_001313065.1 Silvimonas sp. JCM 19000 | reverse complement strand
CCCAGCCGTGAGTGTGGATGCGCCCAGGCCGAACGCCAGGCCGCCGCATATCTGCAAGCGCGCGGGCTGGAGATCGTCGAACGCAACTGGCGCTGCCGCTTTGGGGAGATCGACCTGATTGCGCGCCAGGGCCTAACACTGGTATTTGTGGAAGTCCGCGCGCGCCGCAGTCGTCGTTATGGCGGCGCCGCATTCAGCATTACCCCGGCCAAATGCGCGCGCTGGATGGCCGCCGCCGAGCATTATCTGGCCACGCTCTCGCCTCAGCCCGCCTGCCGCTTTGATGCCGTCTGCATTGATCACGGCCGGATCGAATGGCTGCAGCATTGTCTGGACGTCAGTAACTGATCAAGTAAGAACAAGGAAGATTCATGGATTTGATGCAGCGCGTGCGCGGGCATTTTGACGAGAACATCGCGGTAACGTCGCTGGTGCAAGACATCCTGTCGCCGCAGATTGCACAGGCCGCCGAAAAACTGATGCAGACCTTGATTGTCGATGCGCGCATCCTGGCCTGCGGCAATGGCACGTCGGCCTCGCAAGTGCAGCAGTTTGCCGCGGCATGGTGGGGCGCTTTGAGCGCGAACGCCCGGGTTTGTCGGCGATAGCCCTGACCACCGACACCAGCACCATCACCGCCATCGCCAACGATTACGACTTTGATATGGTCTATTCGCGTCAGGTGCATGCGGTGGGCCGCGCGGGTGATGTGTTGCTGGTGGTGTCTACTTCAGGGAACTCTGCCAACGTCATCTCTGCCATACACGCGGCGCATGACCGCCAGATGAGCGTTGTGGCCCTGACCGGCCGTGATGGCGGTCAGATCGCCGATATTCTGGCAGGCGAAGATATCCATTTGTGCGTGCCGGTTGAACGGCAATCACGGATTCAGGAAACGCACGCATTGATCATTCATGCCATATGCGATGCGATCGACTATTTGTTGTTAGGGGGAGAATAAATCAATGACACGTACCACAATCCGTAGTGGTCTGGTGGCCGCCGCTTTGGCGCTGGGACTGGGTTTGCAAGGATGTATTCCTGTGGTGTTTGCCACCGGCGCCGCGCTGGGCGTGCTGATCGGCACTGATCCGCGTCCGGCTGAGACGATGAAATCGGATATCGATGCCGGCGGCAATATCAGCAGCAGCATCAGCGATGTGTACAAAGACACTGCCCACGTTAACGTGAATGTCTTCAACGGCAATACGCTGTTAACCGGCGAAGTGCCCAATCCGGCAGCGAAGGCGCGCGTTGAAGAAATCGCGCGCAAAAAAATCCGGGCGTACGCAAGATTTATAACGAAGTCACCATCGGCCCGGTCTCGACCACCGCCAACCGGCTGTATGACGCGCAATTGTCGGCGCGCGTCAAAACTGCCGTGGTAGGTGAGATTGGCGATCTGGGTTCGGTGCACTTGATGGTAGTGACTGAGCGCCAGGTGGTTTATCTGCTGGGTATCAGCAAGCCGGATGTGGTCGACCGCGCTGCCAAAGCGGCCAGCCTGGTCAGCGGCGTCAATCAGGTGGTGAAGATGGCGGAATATCAGCCAGCGGCCCGGCTGACAAGTAATCGGGATAGTAAAAAACGCGCGGTTCAAGCCGCGCGTTTTTTTATTGCTGGCGCTGCGGGCCGCGGCAGGCTTGAGCAAGGGCTGGATGTCTTTGTAGATTTGCTCCATGACCATGGGCTCAGCCACGGCCACCGGATGCAGCTGATCATTCTGGAACAGTTCGGGTCGCGTAATGACCGGGGCCAGCAAGAATGGCGTGAGGGTGGTGTGATATTGCGCGGCCAGCGTGCTGTACATGGCGGCAAATTGCTTGACGTAATCGGGGCCCAGATTCGGTGGCATCTGCATGCCGATCAAATGCACGCGCGCGCCGCTGGCCTGGATTTGTTTGATCATGCTGGCCAGGTTTTGTTGTGCTTTGTCCAGCGGCAAGCCACGCAGGCCGTCATTGGCCCCCAGTTCCAGCAGCACCAGCGTGGGCTTGTGGGTAGCCAGCGCGGCGGGCAAACGGGTCAGGCCGCCCGCTGTGGTTTCGCCAGAAACGCTGGCGTTGATCACCCGGGCAGCGCCGCCGCTTTGCTTGATGCGCGCTTCCAGCAAGGGTGGCCACGCTTGTTCAGCACGCAAGCCGTAACCGGCCGATAAACTATCGCCGAAAACCAGAATCACAGCAGACGGAGCTGGCGCGGCTTGCGCGCCACTCAACCCGCTCAACAACATCAAAAGCACAGCGAACATGAACGATACACGCACCGATTTCTCCGAAGGCATGCTGGTGGCAAAAGGGCTGGGCAAGCGCGTCGACGCAGCCGGCCAGAGCATCGACATTCTGCACGATATATCGTTCAGCCTGGCCGCAGGCGCCAGCCTGGCCATCGTCGGCGCGTCCGGCTCGGGCAAGTCGACCTTGCTGTCCTTGCTGGCCGGGCTGGATACGCCGAGCCATGGCGACGTGCTGCTGGCAGGGCAGGCGCTGGGCGCGCTGGACGAAGATGGCCGGGCACGGGTGCGTGGGCAGTACGCCGGGTTTGTGTTTCAGTCGTTCCAGCTGTTGCCGGAGTTGTCGGCGCTGGAAAACGTCATGCTGCCGCTGGAGTTGTTTGGCGGCAAAACCAGTCAGGCGCAGTTGCGTGAAACAGCGCAGCACTGGCTGCAACGGGTCGGCCTTGGCGCGCGCATGCAGCATACGCCGCGCACTTTGTCCGGCGGGGAGCAACAGCGCGTGGCGCTGGCCCGCGCCTTTGCCACCGGCCCACGCATCCTGTTTGCCGACGAGCCGACCGGTAGCCTGGATAGCCATACCGGCGAACTGGTCGCCGATCTCTTGTTCGAGCTCAATCGCGAAACCGAAACCACGCTCGTTCTTGTCACCCACGATGAAACCCTGGCCGCACGGTGCGGCGTGCGTTTGCGCATCGACGCAGGCCGCATGACGCAATGGACCGGAGCGACGGCATGATCCGCATCACCTTGCGTCGCTTCTGGCGCGGCATGGCGGCGGGCGACTATCGCACGCTGCTGGCGGCGCTCATCGTCACCATCGCGGCGCTCACCGCAGTGGGCTTGCTGACCACGCGCATGTCGGGCCTGTTAAGCGGCCAGGCCAACGATCTGCTGGCGGCCGATGCGGTGCTCAGTGCCGATCACCCGATCAATGCCAGCGCAGAACAAAGTGCGCGGCAGGCCGGATTGCAGGTGGCGCATCTGGCGCAGTTTCCCAGCATGGTCAGCGCCAACGGCAAAACCCATCTCGGCACCATCAAGGCGGTGACCGCGGGTTACCCGTTGCGCGGGCAATTGCTGTTGCAGGCGGGGCCGACCAGCAAAGTGGCCAGCGGCATACCGGCCCCCGGCCAGGTCTGGCTGGATACGCGGCTGGCCAGTGCACTCAATGTGCAAGCGGGTGGCCAGCTGCAGCTTGGCACGCGCAGCTTCATCGTCGCTGAATTGATCAACCGCGAACCCGACGCCGCACTGGATTTTTTTCCGGCTTGCAGCCCCGCTTGCTGCTCAACCAGGCCGATCTGGCCAGCACCGGCCTGATCGGCTTTGGCAGTCGGGTGCGTTATCGCTTGCTGGTGGCGGGCCCGGCCGACTCCGTCCGCCACTGGAAACAAAGTGCGCGCCATCAACTGGCCAGGGGCGAACGGTTGGAGGACGTGCGTGAATCGCGGCCTGAGGTCAAAGTGACGCTGGAACGGGCGGAAGACTTTTTTGCGCCTCGTCAGCTTGCTGGCCGCAGCGCTAGCTTGCACCGCGGTGCTGTTGGCCGCGCGCCG
>BBFD01000380.1 GCA_001313065.1 Silvimonas sp. JCM 19000 | reverse complement strand
TTTTTTTGCTGGTGGGGGCGGCGGGGGCTGCCGACAACAAACCTGCCGTGGCGCTCAAGCCGGTAAACGTCAGCAGCAGCAAGCCGCGGCGCGTGCTCGTAATCCAGTCAGTGGATGGCAGCTTCAAACCCCAGTTCATCAATCGCGATCCCGGCTCGCCCACACGGGCGCCCCGTAGGTTAGGCCGCCGCCCACTGCTTTTGCAAGCCGGGCGGCGGCCACCACGCTTAGTCCAGCGTTAGCGGTTTGGGCGGGTCCACGCCCAGACCGTCGCCATGGCCAGCGGCGGCGTCATGCAGATAAGGCCCGTGGCATCACGCCCCAGCAATTTGCGCAGGCGCACGCCCAGTCCGTCAACAAACGTATAGATGACGGGAATGACCAGCAAGCTGAGGAAGGTCGAGGTAATCAAGCCGCCCACCACCACAATCGCCATCGGCGCGCGAAACGACGGATCGGTGCCGATGCCCATCGCCACCGGCATCATGCCCGCGCCATGGCCAGCGTGGTCATCAGCACTGGCCGGGCGCGTTTGTGGCAGGCGTCCATCAGCGCGTCATAGCGGCTCAGGCCGTAATGTTTGCGCGCCATCACCGCGTATTCCACCAGCAAAATCGAGTTTTTTTTGGTGACGATGCCGGTCAACATCAAAATGCCGATCAGCGAGGACAAACCAATCGCGTTATGCGTAATCAGCAAAGCCAGCATGGCGCCGCCGATCGACAGCGGTAGCGCGGCCAGAATGGTAAACGGCTGCAAAAAAAGTCATGGAACAGCAGCGCCAGCACCGCATAAATACACATCAAGCCAATCAGCAGCGCCAGACCAAAGCTCACCGCCAGCTTGGCCATTTGCTCGTCATCGCCGGTGGCCAGACGGGTAACGCCTGCAGGCAGATTGCGAATGGAAGGCAGCGCTTTAACTTCTGCCGCCACATCGCCTATCGGCCGGCCATTGGTTTCCACGCTCAGCGTGACGTAACGCTGGCGATTGCGGCGATGGATTTCGGTCGGGCCGCTATCCATGCTCAGCGTGGCTACCGAAGACAACGGCACGCCGCCGGCGCGCCCGGTGACGCGCAGTTGCCCTAACGCTTCCAGATCGTTGCGCACGGCCGGGTCCACCTGTACCCGCACCGGCAACTGGCGTTGTGGCAGGTTCAGCTTGGCCAGGCTGGTGGAAAAAAAATCCCCATACGTGGCAATGCGGATGGTGCTGGCCAGTGCTTCGGTGGTCACGCCTTGCTCGGCCATTTTTTTCCGGGTCGGGCGTGATATGGATTTCCGGGCGCACCACGCTGCTGCTACTGCTGACATTGCCCAGGTCTTTCAGGCTGCGCAGATCGCGCGTGATGTTGTTGGCGGCGGTGGCCAGTGCGGTCGAGTCATCGCTGGTAATGGTCACTTCCATCACCTGGCCATTGCTTTCGGCCGCGATGGCCACTTGCACGCCGGGTAGCGTCCACAAGGCCTGCCGGATGTCGCCTTCAATTTGAGACTGACTACGCGAGCGATCAGCGCGCGGGGTCAGGCTGACCGTCAAGGTCGCTTCATTCACCGCGCTGGAGGCCGCGTCGCTGGTGGCATCGCCGATTACCGCATACACCTGGGTGACGTGGTTGACCTTTTGCAGACGGCGTGTGGCTTCGAGCACGGCGGCTTCGGTTTCTTCCAGTTTGCTGCCGGGGGCGAGCTTGAGCGAGACCGTGGTCATGCTGTCATCGCTGGGCGAAATAAAGCCGGTCGGCAGCAACGGCACCAGCGCCAACGAGCCAATCACAAACAGGATGGCGGCCGCGGCGGTGCGGCCGCGATATTTAAGACACGCCGCCACGGCTTTCAGATAGCGCTGCATCAGCCAGCTGTCGGTCTCGGGCTTGGGGTTGTTCTTCAGCACATAGGCCGCCATCATCGGCGTCAGCAGGCGCGCCACCATCAGCGAGGCCACCACGCTACCGAGACGGTCAAACCAAACTGGATAAAGTAGCGCCCGATAATCCCGCTCATAAACGCGGTCGGCAAAAAAACCGCCACCAGCGTCAGTGTCGTCGCCACCACGGCCAGGCCGATTTCATTGGCGGCGTCGGTCGCGGCCTGCATCGGCGATTTGCCCATACGCAAGTGCCGCACGATGTTTTCCACTTCCACAATGGCGTCATCGACCAGCACGCCCACCACCAGACTCAGGCTCAGCAAGGTAAGGATGTTGAGCGTGAAGCCGGCAAAGTACATCACGCCAAAGGTCGGAATGATGGAGAGCGGCAGGCGGCGGCGGACACCAGCGTGGCGCGGTTGTCGCGCAGAAACCACCACACCACCAGCACCGCCAGCAATGCGCCTTCGTACAGCAAGTGCATCGAGCCGGTGTAGTTGTCCTCGGTGGGCTGTACCCAGTTCCAGATTTCGTGGATCTGCGTTTGCGGATGCGTCTGGTTGAATTTGGCGACGGCTTTGCGCACGCCTTTGGCGACTTCCACTTCGCTGGAGCCAGTAGCGCCGTCACCTGGAAACCCACCACTGGCTTGCCATCCAGTGCCGCCCAGGCAAAGCGGTCGGCCTGGGTGTCGCTGACTTTGGCAATCTGATCAAGGCGCAAATGCGTGGCGCTGGACAGCACCAGATTGCTGCTGCTGTTGGCGGTGCCAGTGACGGTAACCGGGATGCTCAACGCGCCCAGTTGCTCCGGCATGCTCAATGCACCCAGCGTGCGCAGCGACTGGTTTTGCCCGCTGACGGTGCCGCGCCCACCCGAATCATCTTTCTGGATTTGCGCAATCTGATTGCTGACGTCGGCGGCGGTAATGCCCAGCCCGGCCAGTTGCGCCGGATCCAGGCTGACCTGGATTTCACGCTGTACGCCGCCGGTACGGGTGATGGCGTTAATGCCTTTGACTGCCAGCAAGGCCTTGGAGATGTCGTTGTCGATCAGCCACGACACATCGGCCTCGCTCATATGAGGCGCGCTCACCGTGTAGGCCAGCAATACTTCGCCGCTGGTGGTGATCTTGGAGACCGTGGGTGGCTCCACCGTGCTGGGCAGATCGGCGCGCGCGGCGTCGACCGCGTTGCGCACTTCGCTGAGCGCTTCTTCGGAGTTCTTTTCGATATCAAACGACACGCGCACGCTGACGTTGCCATCGCTGATGCTGCTGCTCATATGTCGATGCCGCCGACCGTGGCCAGTTTGTCTTCCAGCTTGCGCGCGACTTCGTTTTCCAGTTGTTCGGGCGCGGCGCCTTCCAGCGTGGCGCTGACCAGAATGATAGGCAGATTGACGTCGGGCATTTCGGCGACGTCGATCATCTTGAGGCCGTATATACCCACCAATGTCAGCATCACAAACAGCAGGATGGCGGGCACCGGGTTGCGGATGGACCAGGCGGAAATATTCATGATGCTTTACCGGTGGTGGCGGCTTTGGTTTGCAGCGCGGCGGCCGCGGGTGCGGACCCCGCCAGCGTCACCAGATCGCCATCGCCAAGGAAAGCGCCGCCACTGGCGACGACCTGGGCATCGGCCGGCAGGCCATGCGTAATTTCGATCAGATCACCTTGCTGGCGGCCGGTGCTGACCAGCGTCTGCCGTACCTGTGCCGGTTTGTTGGCATCGGTACGCGGGAGCAGGGTAAACACATAATGCTGACCATCGCGCGCGGTGACGGCGCTGGCGGGCAGGGTGAGCGCGTTGCGCTGGCCGGTGGTGATGCTGCCGCTGCTATAAAGGCCGGCTTTAACACCGGGAGCGCGTTCCAGATCGACATAGACCAGAGCCAGCCGGGTGTCGTTGCTCAAGGTGGGGCTGACGATGCGCACTTTGCC
>BBFD01000379.1 GCA_001313065.1 Silvimonas sp. JCM 19000 | reverse complement strand
ATCGGTTTGCGGCAGATCGCCCGGGGTGGAAACCGGTTCTGGATTGATGATCGGCATGGCGGGTGCTCCCTGTATTGAGTGCGGTTGCGATGAAACCATTCTGGCTTTGCCGGTGGCAGATGCTGTGCGCGGGCTGCGCGATCCGATGTCGGCGCATGCCGCGCAGGCGGGCAGGACGCACATGCCAGGCATATGCTGACGCGCGATCACGCCTATGCCTTGCAGGCTACCCGCGGCCATGAGCGTAAAACTGTGCTGTGTAATTGCAACCAGGAGCGCTGCCATGACCCAGTTCAACCGACCCGATACCCCGCTGTCGCGTGACACCGCCGCGCGCGGCTATGTGCCGAATGCGTCGGCCGAAGAGCTTGATGATCCCGAGACCAATAATCTGAACAAGCATCCGATGGAACATACCAACTGGGTTGATCCTGCCGGCCGCGTGGATCAGGCCGCCAGTGATGGGCAGATTGCGGATGAGCCAATGGCCGTGATGCCAATCCCTTGTATGCCGATCGCGCCGATCGCCGCGAGGGCCCGCCCCAGGGCACCAATACACCGCTGGATGTGAGCAATCGCAAACAGGTTGGTGGGGTGGATGGCGATATCAATATGCCAGTACGCGGGGTGGTGCCGGGTAATGTGGGTTTGCCCAATCAAACAGATGACAAACGCTAATGCCAGGCTAATCTGGATAAGGCGCGGATTTAAATGCAGAAAGTAATACCGGAAATGAAAAAAACCCGCCGAAGCGGGTTTTTTTTCATTAATACTTTGGTGCCCAAGAGAAGACTCGAACTTCCACGCCCTTGCGAGCGCTAGGACCTGAACCTAGTGCGTCTACCAATTCCGCCACCTGGGCACTGTGCTACGCTAGAATGAACTCGCGTTGCAACGAAGAAGCGCGATTATCAGGAAACCCGAAAACAATGTCAAGAAAGAAAACAGCGATTATCACATCTACTTCTGGCGCTATCGCCACTCCGTCCTTACGTCAACAAGATCCGCATCTCGAGCGCGAAAAGCAGCGCTACGATAATCCATTGCCCTCGCGCGAATTCGTGCTCAAGGTATTGGCCGATGCTGGCGCACCGCTCGAGGTGGATGTGCTGGTGCAGATGCTGGATATCACCCCGCCTGAGCGTGCGTTCTTTGAACGCCGTCTGGGTGCCATGAGCCGCGAAGGCGAGCTGATGATCAACCGTAAAGGCGCGGTGTGTTTGCCGGAAAAGATTTCGCTGGTGGCCGGTCGGGTGCAAGGCCATCCCGAAGGCTTCGGCTTTGTGGTGACTGATGAGCCGGGCAATGACTTTTATCTGTCGCAACGCGAGATGGAAAAAGTGCTGCATGGTGATCGTGTGCTGGTGCGCGAATCGGGCGTTGATCGGCGTGGTCGCAAAGAAGCCACCATTGTTGAAGTGACCGAACGCGCCAATAGCACGCTGGTCGGGCGTTTGATTGCCGAGCAGGGTGTGTTTATCGTCGCCGCAGAAGACAAACGCATCGCGCGCGATATCCTGGTGCCGCCGCACGAAACCGGCGGGGCCAAACCGGGCCAGGTGGTTGTGGTGGCGCTGATCCAGCAGCCGGAACGCCATGTGCAGCCGCTGGGCCGCGTGGTGGAAATTGTCGGCGATTACGGCGACCCCGGCATGGAAATCGAAATTGCCCTGCGCAAGCATAATCTGCCGCATGTGTTTTCGGATGCCGCCAGAGCGCAAGCAGAAGCCACTTCCCAGAAAGTGGGCAAAAAAAGAATTGAAACCGGTGCAAGGCGTCGAGCGCGAAGATTTGCGTGATCTGCCGCTGGTGACAATAGATGGCGAAACCGCGCGCGATTTCGACGATGCGGTCTATGCCGAGAAAAAAAGGTAAAGGCTGGCGCCTGGTGGTGGCGATTGCCGATGTCAGCCACTACGTGACGCCGGGCGATGCGCTGGATGCCACGGCAATTGAACGCGGCAATTCGGTTTATTTTCCGCGCCGGGTGATTCCCATGCTGCCGGAAGAAATCTCCAACGGCATATGTTCGCTTAATCCCGCAGTGGATCGGCTTTGCATGGTCTGCGATATGAATGTGGGCGCCTCGGGCAAGATCAAGAAATATCGCTTTTACCCCGCAGTGATGCATTCCAAAGCGCGCCTGACCTATAACAAGGTCTGGGACATGATAGAAAATCCCAAAGGCGACAATGCAAAGCAATACAAAAAAAGTACTGCCGCATATCAATACGCTTTACGACCTGTTTAAAGCCTTTGCTGCAGCCCGCGGCAAGCGCGGCGCAATTGATTTTGAAACCACCGAAACCGAAATCCGCTTTGACGATAATGCAAGATTCGCGAGATCGTGCCGGTGGTACGCAATGACGCGCATAAATTGATTGAAGAATGCATGTTGGCTGCCAATGTATGCGCGGCAGATATCCTGATTAAAAAACAAACACCCCAGTCTGTTCCGGGTGCATGAAGCCCGACGCCCGAGAAGCTGGACAAGCTGCGCGAATATCTGCGCTCATGCGGCTTGACGCTGGAAGGGGGCGAAAGCCGCAAGCGGCGGATTATTCGGCGGTGATGGCGCAGATCAAGCAGCGTCCAGATATGCCGCTGCTGCAAACCATGCTGCTGCGCAGCCTGCAACAAGCGGTGTATAGCCCGGACAATAAAGGCCACTTTGGCCTGGGCTACGAGGCGTATACCCATTTCACTTCGCCAATCCGGCGCTATCCGGATTTGCTGGTACATCGCTCGATCAAGGCGATTCTGGCTGGCAAGAAATACAAGCCCGCGCAAAAGTGGGATGCGCTCGGCGTGCAATGCTCAGTGACCGAGCGCCGCGCTGATGAAGCCAGCCGCGACGTGCTCAACTTCCTCAAGTGTTATTTCATGCAGGACAAAGTGGGCGAAGTGTTTGAAGGCAGCGTCGCCGCTGTCACCGGCTTTGGCTTGTTTGTGCTGCTCGATAATCTGTATGTCGAGGGCCTGGTGCATATTTCGGAACTGGGCAGTGATTACTTTCAGTACGACGACCGCCGGCATGAATTGCGTGGCGAGCGCACCGGCCAGGTGTATCGCCTGACCGACCGCATTCGCGTGCGCGTGGCGCGGGTGGATCTGGATACCAGCAAGATTGATTTTGTGCTCGCACCGTTGGGCGCGCCGGCCAGTACCGAGCCGTATAGCCCGCCGGCACGCAATGGCGATCGGCGCGGGAATACGCGGTCGCGCTTTGCCAGCAATGCACCCGTGGTAGAGGCCCCACTCGCGGCGCAAACGCCGTTGGCTTCGCCGGCAGAGGCTGCGGTTAACCAGGCCGTCGCCAGCGTGGCGCTTGCCGAGCCGGGCAAAAAAAGCGTCGCAGCCGTGATCGCAACCGCAATCGCAACGCCACGCGCAATGCCAACCTGGCGGCTACCTCGAATGCGGCGGTACCTGCGGCCGCAACCTCAACGACGCCACCCGCTAATCGCAGCGGCCGCAATTCGGTCAAGCCCAAACCCGTCGCCGCCGCTGTGGCAGCACCCGCGCCCAAGCAGAAAGCTACGCGCGCAGAACGGCGGGCCCGTGCTGCGGCACGTGCGGCACAAGTAAACAATGAGGTGCTGAGCGCTGCGACGCCTGCGCCGCAGTGACGGAGCCCCCAGCCCGGCCGACTACTGCGGCAAAGTCGAAGACGCCAGCCGTATCGGCACAGAAAACGACGACGGCCCCCAAAGCGGCGGCAGCCAAAGCGACGGCAGCCAAAGCAGCGGTGGCCAAGCCCGCAGTGGCAGCACCCGAAGCAGCCAGCGCCAAAGCAAAAAACCAGCCGCGTCGAAAG
>BBFD01000378.1 GCA_001313065.1 Silvimonas sp. JCM 19000 | reverse complement strand
TTTGCCATGGCCGCTGTGGCGTTGGTGGTCCTTGGGCTTGGCGTCCTGACTCCGGCCGATAGCCTGGCGCGGCTGTTAACGGCGGCGCGCGGCGGCACGCTGGTGTCCTTTGAAGAAAGCCCCAGCGGGACGGTTGCGGTGCTGGAGCAGCACGGTTTTCGTCGTCTGTATATCGCGGGCGTTCCAATTCCGGCGACGTGATGGCGTCGCGGCGCTATATGCGTCTGCAAGCCTTGCTGCCCTTGCTGGTGCACAACGGCGAGCCCCAATCCACCTTGGTGATTGCACTGGGCACCGGTATTACCGCGGGTGCCATGACGCAATATCCCGGCCTGCAACATCGCGTCACGGCCGAACTGTTGCCCGAGGTAGTGCGGGCCGTGCCCTTGTTCCGCGGCAATTACGACGTTACGCATGCGCCTGGCGCCGAGATCCGCATCCACGATGGTCGCCACGAGCTCTTACGCAATCCGCAACGCTATGACGTGATCACACTGGAACCCCCGCCGCCCTCGGCTGCCGGGGTGGTCAATCTGTATTCGCGCGATTTTTTTATCAGTTGGCACGCAGCCGCATGAATCCGTACGGCGTGTTTGCGCAATGGCTGCCGATTGCCACGCAAAACGATGAGGACACGCGCTCGCTGGTGCGCAGTTTTATCGATGTGTTCCCCAATGCCTCGCTCTGGACCACCGAACTGCACGAAATGCTGCTGGTGGGCTCGGCCGAGCCACTGACGCTGAATGCCACGCAGATCAGCGCGCGCTTCAACCAGGCCAGCGTGCGCCAGGCGCTGAGCGAAGTGGGCGTGGCCACGCCCGCCGCTTTGTTATCCACTTGGGTGACCGATGCAGATGGATTACGCCGCTACGTCGACAACGCCCCTGCGGTGACCGATGACCGACCGTTGATCGAATACGCCACCTGGGTACGGCAGCGTGAAATCAGCCGTGTGTTGCCGCAATTGCTGGCATTACATGTGGAAGTGCCTTTGCCCGATGCCAGCCCGGGCTTGCGTGATGAGATCGAGCGACGGCGGCTGGCCTTGATGGATTTCTACGCTGCCGGTCTGGCCGCCTATGCCGGTGACCGCGATACCTGGTCCAGCGCCTTGCAGCAAGCCTTGGCGGCCGACCCTGACAATCGATATTTTGTACAATTTGAAGGCGGCAATTAGATTTCCCTGTGCTATAGACATCTGACAGTCAGTTTTTTGTCAGAATAAAAACCACGCCCGTTTTCCGAGGCCGCTGACAGCAACCGGCGACGACAACCGCCCGGCGCATTTAGCCGAACACCCGCCTGCTGGGCGGTGAATGCTGTTAATCCACACTCGGGAGAACCTGATGCATAGCACTGCGTGGTTCAAGCAAGGACTGGCCGTTCTGGCCATGGCGACGGCGGGCTTGTTAGCCGCATCTCCTGCTGCGCAAGCGGCACAAACTGCCAAGCCCAATATTCTGGTGATCTTTGGTGACGACATCGGGCAGACCAATATCAGCGCCTATTCGCACGGCGTGGTTGGCTACAAAAACGCCCAATATCGATCGCATGGCCAAAGAAGGCATGATGTTCACCGACTATTACGCCGAGAACAGCTGCACGGCCGGGCGTTCGACGTTTATCACCGGTCAGGCCACCTTGCGTACCGGCATGTCCAAAGTGGGCGTGCCCGGCGTCAATGTCGGTTTGCAGAAAACCGACATCACCATCGCCCAGGCGCTTAAGCCGTTGGGCTATGCCACGGGGCAGTTCGGCAAGAACCACCTTGGCGACAAAGACGAGTTCTTGCCCACGGCGCACGGCTTTGATGAGTTTTTTCGGCAACCTGTATCACCTGAACGCCGAAGAAGAACCGGAGCGCCCGTACTGGCCCAAAGACCCCGCCTTTAACAAGCAGTTTTCCCCGCGCGGTGTCATCCATTCGTATGCCGACGGCAAAATCGAAGATACCGGGCCGCTGACTTCCAAACGCATGCAGACCATCGACGACGAAACCACCGCCGCCGCCATCGCCTTCATGGACAAACAAGTCAAAGCCAACACGCCGTTCTTTGTGTGGATGAACACCACGCGCATGCACTTGTTTACCCATGTACGCCCGGAGTTTCAGGGCAAGAGCGGCATGCCGGGCAATGAATACGCCGATGGCATGTGGGAACACGATCAGGATGTCGGCAAGTTGCTGAAAGCGGTGGACGATCTGGGTATCGCCAACAACACCATCGTGGTGTACACGACGGACAACGGCCCCAACCAGTTTAGCTGGCCTGATGCCGCCACCACGCCGTTCCGCAGCGAGAAAGACACCAACTGGGAGGGCGCTTTCCGCGTGCCGGCATTTGTGCGCTGGCCGGGGCATATCCAGCCGGGACAAGTCTCCAGCGAAATGTTCTCCGGCCTTGACTGGTTTCCCACCTTGTTGGCAGCTGCGGGTGACACCGGCGTTAAAGACCGTCTGTTGAAGGCTGGGCGCCCAAATCCGGTGGGCCGACCTTCAAGAATCACCTGGATGGCTACAACCAGCTGCCCTACCTGGAAGGCAAACAGCCCAAAGGCGCGCGCGACGAGTTCTTTTATTTTGACGACGACGGCGTGCTGGTGGCCATGCGCTATCAGGACTGGAAGTTTGTGTTCTGCGAACAGCGCGAACCGGGCGGCATGCAAGTCTGGGCCAATCCGTTTGTTTGCTTGCGCTTGCCCAAAATGTTCAACCTGCGCATGGACCCGTACGAACGCGCCGATGTGGTCTCCGATCAGTACTACGACTGGATGACCAAGAACGTGTACATGAACAATGTCGCGATCGTCAGGACCGCCAATTTCTTGCAGACCTTTGTGGCGTATCCACCCAGCCAGAAACCGGCCAGCTTTAGCGTGGATCAGATCCGCGCCGGGGTGGACGCCGAAATCGAACGCAACCGTAATCGCGCCAAAGCGTTGGGCGGTAAAGACTAGGCTGTAGTGCGGTAAACGCGGTGCGTTGCCTGAGCGGGTGACGCACCGTTTTTTCTGGCAGAGCGCCGCGAGCGCCGGAGACATGATGAGTGCACGTGATGTGGTGTTGCAGTTGCAAACGCAGATGGCGCAGTCGATCAAAGGCCAGCCTTGTTAATCCGCCAGATCCTGATTGCCTTGCTCGCCAATGGGCATGTGCTGCTGGAAAGCCTGCCCGGTCTGGCCAAAACCCGTACCGTTAAAACGCTGGCCGCCAGCCTGGATGCCAGCATGAGCCGCATCCAGTTCACCCCCGATTTATTGCCTGCCGATATCACCGGCTCCGACATGCTGTACCAGGAAAATGGCCAGAACAGCTTCCGCTTTCAGGCCGGGCCGATCTTTGGCAATTTGATCCTCGCCGATGAAATCAATCGCGCGCCGGCCAAAGTGCAATCGGCCTTGCTGGAGGCAATGGAAGAACGCCAGGTATCGGTGGGCGGCAATACCCACGCCATGCCGGAATTGTTTATGGTGCTGGCCACGCAAAACCCGATTGAACAGGAAGGCACCTATCCATTGCCCGAAGCGCAGATGGACCGCTTTCTGTTCAAGATACTGGTTACCTATCCCGATGCGGCGGCCGAGCTGGAGGTGCTGCGGCTGGTGCGCGCCGAAGAAGCCGGCGTTGCGGTCGCCGGTGCGCCCGCCATCGAAGCCTTGCCGCAAGCGGCGATCTTTACCGCGCGCAGCGAAGTGCACGCCATCCATGTGGCCCCGGCCATCGAACAATACATCCTTGATTTGCTGAAAGTGAGCCGCGCCCCAGCGCAACTGGATGCCGATCTGGCCGCTGGCTGGCCGTGGGCGCCAGTCCGCGCGGTGGCAT
>BBFD01000377.1 GCA_001313065.1 Silvimonas sp. JCM 19000 | reverse complement strand
GCGCCACTAGCCTGCGCAGAAGTCGCCACAATCGCGGCAGTAACCACGCTGCAATCAACACGCCGATCAGCGCATAAGCGCCTGACGCGCCAGCGTCCACACATCAATGTGCTTGATGCGATCGGGTTTAGGCGCCGAGCCTCTTGCGGCAGCGCCAGCAGCGGCTTGTACGCCGCCACTGCCGCCACACTGAAATGCAGGGCCGGCAGCGTGGCTTTACGCAGCTGGTTGCCGCGCGTATCCCACCACGCAATCTCGACCCCCGGCAGCGTGTAATCGCCGGCCTGTTGCAGCACATAGGTTGCGGCATCGGTGCGTTGGCTACCCAGAAAACCCACGCGTTCTTTGGTGATGTCTTGCAGCTTGGGAGGCTTGGATAAACCGACAGCCCGTTGACGGCGCCAAACACAGTCGGCGGCAGCAGCATGGCCTGCACGCCAGCGGCGCTGACGGTGACCGTGCGGGTAAACGCGTCGCCTTGCTTCAGCCCACCAGTTGCCGGTCCAACGTCTGTTTGATATCCAGCCGCGAGGTGCCCAGCGCGTTCTCCGCGCCGGGTGGCCGCGCTACCACCTTGACGGTCAGATGCAGGGTGGGCGTCTGCGCCTTGACCGCGCCCACCTGGCCCACCTGCAGTTGCAGCACCACCGGCGGAATCGTAATCGTGCCGCCACTTTGCGGTGTCAGCTGATAAGTACGTGAAATGCCAAACCATTTCACCCCGCCAATCTCGACATTGAAATTGGTGGCGTCGTCGCCGGGCGGGCTGGCAATCACGCCCGGAATATCCAGCGGTGGATATACCGGCGCGGCGGTAAACCAGTTGCTGGTCATGGCGTCGACCACCAGTTTGACCGGTTGCCCCGGCATCACCGGGCCCGCCGGTTCCAGATGCGCCCGTACCATCGCATGCCCGGCCGCGCCCGCGCTAGCCGCAAGTCCGAGCCACACCAGCACCGCCCATAGCAGCCGCATCATGGTTTGCCTCCCGCGGCCGGTTGCTGCGCTTCAATCAAAAAACTTCTGCCGCAAAAAGTCCGCAGGCGTGGTTTGCAGATTGCGCATCCACAGTTCGGCGTTCAGCGCTTTCATCTGGCGCGCATTCAGCTTCACCACCTTGCCCTTGTCGCCTTTGTTATCAAATTTGACATCGTCGGGCGGCAGATTGGCTGGTCGGTTTGCGGTTCGTCTTTGTTTTTTTTCGGCTTCGGGATCAGCGTTTGCACCAGCGCGCGATTGGCCTTGGCTGCGGCAAAATCCGGTTGCAGTTTCAGCGCGTTGTCGTACGCGCCGATGGCATGCGGATAGTCACGCAAGCGCGCATAGCAATTGCCCATCATCAGGTAGGCCTCGGGCGTTTGCAGATGTGCAAACGCGGTCAGCGCCGCTGCGTTATCGCCGGCCTGATACCAGGCCCAGCCTTGCCATGTGGGATCGCTAAAATGTGCGGCCGCCAGCGCGTATTCGCCGTGTTCGTAATGCCAGCGACCCTGCTGGTCCGGCGTTAAAAAAAAGGCATCGGCCAGCCAGGTTTTCAGGCGATGTCCATCCAGCAGCGGCAACTCCAGCGCATAGGCGCGCGGTGGCGTGGCCATACCCAATACCACCGCCAGCAATACCGGCAGCCAGCGCACCACCCAACCCCGGCGAAACCACCACAAGGCCAGCGCCAGCAAGGGATAAATCAGGTAATAACCGGCCTCTTTCCAACGCACTTGCGCCTTGCGTTCTTCGGCCGCCTGCATATGGCTTAAAGCGCGGCGCTGTACCCATTTGATGTCGGCATCGTCCAGCGTCAGGCTGGCCAGCGGAATATCGGCTTTGCTGCTCAATTGCTGCAAAGCGGCCAGATCAAAGCGCCCCTGAATGGGCCGACCGCCGCTATCCAGCGCCACACGGCCGCCCGCGCTGCGCAATGGCCCGCCTTGCTCGGTGCCGACCGCCAGCACCAGCAACTGGGTACGCGTGTCACGTTTGGCAAAATCCTCGATCTGTTTGGTCTCAAAGCCATCGCTCAGGATCAGCACCGTGCCCGCGGCGCTTTCTTTGGCCAGCAAGCGCCCGGCAATTTGCCACGCACTCCACGCCGCTTTGCCTTGTCTGGGCATCAGACTGGTGTCCAGCGCGTCCAGATAGGTATTCATGAATTCGGGATCATCCGTCGGCGGCACCACCAGATGCGCACTGCCCGCATACACCACCAGCCCGGTGCGCGAACCGGCACGCGCCCGCATCAGCTCGCGGATTTTTTTGTTTGGCGCGCTCCAGCCGCGTCGGCGGAATATCCACCGCATCCATGCTGCGCGACAGATCCAGCAACACCACCAGCGGCGCGGTGTCTTGCGAAAACGGCGGCGGTTCTTGTTCCCATGTCGGCCCGGCCGTGGCGAGCGCCAGCACGCTCAGCGCCAGCGCTGTCACATGCATCGGGCGCAAGCGCCACGGATGATGCCGATCCACCAGCAAGTTGTTCAGCAAGGCCGGCGCAATCACGCCACGCCAACGCCGACGCGGTCGGACAGCAAATGCCACAAGATCACCAGCAACCAGGCTGCCGGAATCAGATACAGGCAATATGGCCGCAAAAAAAATGGAAGGCGTCGAGATTGATATCCATCAGCGCGCCGCCTTTGCCGCCAGCGTGGCTTTGTCGGCCAGCACCAGCGGCTTGCGCCATGGGCGCCGCGCCAGCGTGATCAGCAACATCAAGACGTGATAGCCCAGCACCAGCGCGCCACACGCCAGCAAAGGCAGCCAGAACAAATCACGCCGTGGCCGATGCGACTGGCGCTTTACCTTGTCCGGCGTGATGTGGTCGAGCGTGGCATAGATGTTTTCCAGCCCGGCCAGGTTCTCCGCTCTAAAACTATGGCCGCCGGTGGCTGCGGAAATTTTCTGCAGCGCGCCCAGATCGACTTTGTCTTCGCCACTGGCGCGGATATCCCCAATGCCGATGGTATGGATGATCAGCCCGTTGTCTTTGGCGATATCGGCCGCGCGCTCGGGCGGCAATTTGCTGGCGGTGTCGTTGCCATCAGTCAGCAAGATCAACACTTTTTTCTTTGGCTTTTGATTTCTCGGTCATGCGGATGCCCACGCCTATCGCATCGCCAATCGAGGTCTGCGGCCCGGCCATGCCAATCTGCAGCTCATCCAGCAGGGCCTTCACGCTGTCATGGTCCAGCGTCAGCGGCGCTTGCGGAAACGCGGTAGCGCCAAACACGATCAGGCCCAGGCGGTCATCCTTGCGCCGATCGATAAAGCCGCGCACTACTTGTTTAACCGCCTGCAAGCGGTTGAGCCGCCGTCCCTGGGCATCGACAAAGTCTTTGGCTTCCATCGATTGCGACAAATCAATCGCCAGCAATAAATCACGCGCGGCTTCGATGCGTTCGATGGGCGGATCCACCCACACCGGCTTGGCCAGCGCCGTGACCAGCAAGGCCCAGCAGATGGGCGCCAGCACAAACTGCAACCAGTTGGCACGCATGATGACCGCCCCCGCCGTGGGTGTCTGGCCCGACAGCCGCACCAGTTGCGCAAAAAACGGCATGCGTACGGCAGGCATGGTTTCGCGCCAGGCGGGCAGCAGCCACATCAAAACCGGCAGCGGCAGCAGCGCAAATAACCAGATGTGATCAAACACCAGCATGTTGCCGTCCTATCCAGTGGCGCAACTGGCGTAACAAGGCCTGCACGTCGGCGGCGGGCGGCGTATCGGGCGCATAGGTCAGGGACAGCAATAACTGGCCCGGCCCGCTGGAAAAGCGTTGATGCCGGTCGCGTCCGTCCAGCCACGCCAGCCAGGCGGCGCCGCTGAGACTGGCG
>BBFD01000376.1 GCA_001313065.1 Silvimonas sp. JCM 19000 | reverse complement strand
CCGGCAAGGCGGCCTGCAGCCTGGCCAGGCTACGGCCCGTTGCGATCACCTCTGCCCCGGCGGCGGCCATGCGTTTTGCCGTAGCCAGCCCTATCCCGGATGACCCGCCCATCACAACCACCCGTTGTTGTTGCAAGGTTTGCATTTGCTTGCTCCTGATTCACCGGCCAGCAGCGACTTGCCGCAGCCACGCAAGCAGGATAAGTTGGCAAGCTGTTATCACTCCAATCGTTTGGAATCATGCCTGTCATCAACGAAAATGATTTCCGCCGGCTTGATCTGAATTTGCTGCTGGTGCTGCATGTGTTGCTGCAAGAACGCAATGTGACGCGGGCGGCAGCGCGGCTGTTTATCGGCCAGCCCGCGCTGAGCGCGGCGTTGCGACGATTGCGGCAAGTGTTTGATGACGATTTGCTGGTGCGGACTTCACACGGCATGGTGCCGACGCCGCGCGCACTGGCACTCGGCCAGCAGATTGAACCGGTATTGCTGAGCGTGCAGCAAGCGCTGCAACAGCCAGCGGACTTCGAGCCCGCACAGGCGCAGCGCGTGTTCCGGCTTGGTTTAAGCGACGCGCTCGAAGTCGCGCTCTTGCCCGGCATCATGCAGCGCATCAATCAGCAAGCGCCTGGGGTGCAGATCATCGTGATCAATGCCGATGGCCAGAATGCAGTGCAATTACTCGATGCCGGCCAGATCGACCTGGCCATCGGCGTGTTCTTGCAGCACCCTGCCTGGTTACAGACCAGCGCCTTGTTCAAATGGACTTTCCAGTGCGTCTATCACCCGGCGCAGGTGCCGCTGTCCGGTGCGCAGATTGCGCTCGATGATTACCTGGCGTGGCCGCATGTACTCACGTCGTTTAATGGCGAATTACAGGGCGTCATGGATGATTATCTGGCCGCGCAAGGGCGGCAACGCCGGGTGATCTTGTCGAGCCGCCATTTTGGCGCCAGCCCGCTGCTGGTTCAGCAGATGGCGGCGCTGACCACGGTGCCCAGCTTTGTGGCGCAGGCGTGGCGCCAGGCGCTGGGGCTGGCGGTGTGTGCGCTGCCGTTTGCTGTGCCCGAATACGAAGTCAGCCAGATGTGGCCCGCCACGCATGCGCGCGATGCAGGCCACATCTGGTTGCGTACGCTGGTGGCGCAAAGTTGCGGCAGCGCGGCGGCGCGGACTTAATGCTGCAGCTGTTTCAGCTCAAACCCTGACATCGCGTATTCATAAAAGTTGGTCACTCCCTGCTGCCGGCTTTGTTCAAACAGCGTGCGTGCGCGCGCGTTGTCGCCTGCGGCAGATAGAACTCACCAACATAGAAGTTGGCTTCGGTGCTGGCCATACGCCCTTCCAGCCCGGCCTTGCTTTGCGCGGCTTTAAGCACCTGCTCGGGCGTGGCCTTGCCGGCAAACAAGGCCAGCACAGGCGCCGGCCAGTCCTGGCTGGCATCCGCACGGGCACTCAATGCGCTGGGCAGCGGCTGATGTTGCCGCTTGAGCAGCCAGGCGGCCCAGATCTGGTCGTACGGATCACTCAAGCCATCGACCAGTTGCAAGCCATGGTTGACGTCGGCCAGCGCAGCCGTGGTGTTGCCATTAAAGAACTGTGCCACGGCGCGGCTGTAATACAGACGCGGTGCGGTGCCGCCGAGGCTGATTTCGCGGCTGCTGCTTTCGATGGCTTGCTGAAAGCGGCCCTCGTTAAAGTCGTATTCGGTGCGGCAGCGCAATGCCACCGGCGCCGAGCCGCCCAGCTTTTGCGCCATGGCGATATCGGCATCGGCCGCCTTGCCCTGCCCCAGATCGCGATAGGCCGCCGCGCGGAAACAATACGCTGCGGCCAGATCATCGCTACCCAGCTTGCCCACCGCCATGGCCTTGCTGATGCTGTCGACCAGACGTTGCGAACGCGTGGCGATTTGCTGCTGGATCGGGTCGCCCTTGGCCAGATTGGTGGTGGTCAGATCGCTTTTGGCCACGATGAAGATATCGCTGCTTTGCTGCGACAGCGCGCGCAAATCAGCGACAAAGCCGGAGGCATCGGCTGCTTCGCCGTTGGCCTTGGTCAGCACCAGATCTTCGACCTGGCGCGCCACATTGCCACGCATGCTGTAGGTGGCATCGTAGTTGAACAGTTTGCGATGCAGGGTGGTCACCACCGGATCGACCTGGCCGGCCACTTCTTTGGGCAGCGTCACCTGTACCGAATAACGCAGATGCTCAGGTGCATTGGCGCCCACCACAAACGGCATGGTGCGCACCGCCGACGACAAACGAGTAAAGGTATGGCGGAAGTTAGAGGCATCAAACGGCACTTGCCAGGCGCTGCCTTCTTCGTGCGCCAGCTCGGGCACGCTGAAATGCGACACCACGGTATAGCTATTGCCCGCAATATCGTCCTGCAGCGTGGGCGTGCCGATCAGTCTGGCTTTGGGATAGCGCAGCGTGATGGGGTCAGTCACAAAGCGGGCCATATCAGCTGCCGCGGCCGAAGCCGCGCTGGTGCGCATGCTTTCGGCGTTGTCGCCACGCCAGGTTTCGGTAACGGTCAGCTGCGCCGGGGCATCCCATTGCGGCAGCACAAATACTTCGTCACGCGCCATATCAATACGCTGGGTATTGTCGGGCGGGATTTGCGCCAGCTGGTTGCTGGCCGGATCAACCACCAGCACGCGGGCGTCGCCATAGGTCTGACCCATATTGGCCAGCGTGCCGTGTTGGCCCTGGCGCGTGGGGTCGAGATACCAGACCTTGCCATTCAGGCTGACTTGCAGAATGGCGTGATTAAACGCGAGCGGGCTGGGCTGCATGCGCTGCGGCAAGCCCTGGCTGGTGGCATCCAGCAAGACGGGCCGGCTGGGAATATTCAATTGCGCCAGCAGCGTATGCAGAAACAGCGCTTTGTCTTTGCAATCGCCATAACGGCGTTGGTACACCACATTGGGTGAGGCCGGGCGATGCGAGCTTTCGCCCAGTGCCACCGAAAAAAATACCGGATGTCGGTCTGCGCGATTTCCAGCGCCGCCACCACCTGCTGTTCGGGCGTCGGCAACGCTTTCAGCCGCGCCACCACCGCTTGCAGTTCCGGCCCTAACGGTTCTTTGACGGTGAATAAACCGTCGGCCCATACGGCCACCGCATTCCAGTCGGCAAAAGCGGAGAACTGCAGCCAGCCACCGACGATGTAATCCGACGGCACATCGCCTTCGCTGCGTACCGCCGCCAGATTCCGGGTCTGGAAAATCTGCGTGCGCCAGCCGCCGGCCACGGTTTCGCTCGGCTTGGGCGCCGCCACCTTGCTGTCGCTCAGATAGCGCCAGTAGATCGGCGTATCCACCGGCGAACGCAAAATGACGCGCCGCCACACCACGGGCGCGCTATCACCCCAGCCCGAGTTCTCAACAAAGCGGCCACCAAATACCGGGTTCTGCCCGGTGACGGTGTATTCATATTCCAGCGTGTCGCCGACGCGCAGGTCGTTGATCAGGATCGACACGGTGACCGCGCCGCTATACATCTGCTGTTGTTCCAGCCCGTCTTCGCGTTGCAAAAAAACGCATATGCGCCGTCTGGGTGCGGTCGAGCATTTTGCCGCCGCGCCAGATGTGCAGGCCGTGCAAATGCAGTTTCTGATAATCAGGGATGAATTCAATCTCAAGCCGCCCGGCCGCTTCCAGCTCGGTAGCGCTATTGATCTGTTCGGCGCGGTGCACGTAATACGCAGGCGCGCTGCCCGCCTGCAGCTGGGTATCGGCCAGCAAATACACTTTGGGATCGACGTCCTGGGCGCTGGCGGCCGGATGGTGGCCGGGCTCACCCAGGCCGGCACCGGGTCTTGCAGATAGAA
>BBFD01000375.1 GCA_001313065.1 Silvimonas sp. JCM 19000 | reverse complement strand
CGCACAGGGGCGGGCACCGCTGGCTGGGCCGCCTTGGGTGTAGCGGCGCGTTGCTCAATAAAACCCTGAGCCTGCAGTTCAATCAGCAGCGCATCGGCATCCAGGCCCAGCAGCATGTCACGCAGGGCCAGCGCCGCTTTCTGGCCATCGACCAGAATCAGCGCGCGCCGCAGGCGTGATGCCAGGCCGAATGTGCGCTCGTTGATTTCTTGCTGGCCCTTGCTGGTTTTGACGAATACGACGTCACTGATATTGACTGACATGTCCACCACGCGCCCCCCCGGACTGTGCTTTGCGTGGGAGGCTAGCGGACGCGTGTTACCGCTATATGACTATCTGCTGATAAACCGATGCACGAAAAAAAAGCCCTTCCAGAAGGAAGGGCCTTGTTTGACCGGGCGGTCAGTGTTGCGCTGCAATACAAACCGCGCCGGGTCTGGCTTTGCCGGACGCTTAGCCTTCGGCGCGCTTGATACCGGCCAGAATTTCCGCATGCGCGGCTTCTTTATCCGCCCAGCCTTGCACCTTGACCCACTTGCCCGCTTCCAGATCTTTGTAGTGTTCAAAGAAGTGCTTGATCTGTGCCAGCAGCAGGGCGGGCAGATCTTCCAGCTTCTGGATGTCTTTGGTCATCTGGCACAGCTTGTCGACCGGAACGGCGACCAGCTTGGCATCGATACCGGATTCGTCTTCCATTTGCAGCATGCCGATGGCACGGCAGCGCACTACCGAAGCCGGCAGCAACGGGAAGGGGGTGTAAACCAGCGCATCAACCGGGTCGCCATCTTCCGCCAGCGTGTGCGGGATATAACCGTAGTTGAGCGGATAGAACATGCAGGTGCCCATAAAACGGTCTACGAACACGGCGCCGGATTCTTTGTCGTGTTCATATTTGATCGGCGCGGCGTTGGCCGGGATTTCGATGATGACGTGAAAATCGTTCGGCACGTCTTTGCCAACGGCAATCTTGCTGATATCCATGGGGTTAGTCCTGACTGTTCAGTGAAGAATGGCGTGATTATAACGATGCTCACGCCGGTGTCCACGCTGACAACCAGGTGTATATAGTAGCGTTGCCGTGCGGCGGCATGATTCCTGCTTCTGCCCGGTGCCGCAATCCGCCGGCATGACCTGACCAACGCGCAAGCGGCCCGATGCCGCATGCTGCAAGGCGCATATGAAACAACATTATCTGGCTACGCTGTTTGATCCCGCTTCGATTGCCGTGATTGGTGCCTCCGACACCGAGGGCGCGGTGGGCAAAACAGTATTTGGCAATCTGCTGGAAGGTGGTTATACCGGGCAGTTGTTTGCCATCAACCTGCGCCATGCCAGCGTGATGGGCCGCAGCGCAGTACGGCATATCAGCCAGATCGACACCCCGATAGACCTGGCCGTGATCACCACGCCATCACGCACGCTGATCGAGGTGGTGACTGAATGCGGCAAGCACGGTGTGAAAGCAGTGGCGGTGATGTCCTGCGATTTTGTCGGCACCGAACAACGCGCAGGTCAGTTGCTGGAACGGCTGCACGCCTTGTGCAAGCAATACCATATGCGGCTGTTGGGGCCGACGGTGTTCGGCTTCCAGCGCCCGGTCAGCAAGCTCAATAGTGGCAATTACGTCGGCCAGGTCAAGCCCGGCAATATGGCGTTGATTTCGCAATCATCCTCGGTGACTTCGGCGATTCTGGATTGGGCGGAAACCCAGGATATCGGTTTCTCCTCGGTGATCTCGCTGGGTTCCGCGGTCGATGTGGATGTGGGCGAATCGCTGGACTACCTGGTCAGCGACCCCAAAACCCACAGCATCCTGCTGTATATCGAAGACATCCAGGATGCGCGCATTTTTATGTCGGCCCTGCGCGCAGCGGCGCGCTCCAAGCCGGTGATGGTGCTCAAGGTGGGCCGTTATGATGATCCGGTGGCCCTGGCGCGCACGCATTCCGAACGTTTGATCGGCCGCGATAATGTGTTTGACGTTGCCTTGCGCCGCGCCGGTGTGCTGCGCCTGCGTTCGATCAATCAGTTGTTTATTGCGGCGCGCGTGCTCACCGGCAATGTACGTACGCGCGGCCGGCGGCTGGCGGTGATTACCAATGGCATTGGCGCCGGCATGATGGCGGTGGATCGCGCGCGTGATCTGCATATACAGTTGCCGCGCCTCACCGACAGCACCATTGCGCGGCTCGACAGCCTGCTGCCACCGCAATCCAGTCACGACAATCCCATCGATATTCTCGCAATGCCGACGCCGCTCGCTTTGCCGATACCACGGCGGCGGTGCTGGCGGACGCCAATATCGATGGCGTGCTGGTGGTGTTTACCCCGCAGGTGGGCACCGATCATCTGGCCACGGCGGAGGCCATGATTGCGCTGCGCAAATCCACCGACAAGCCCTTGTTGCTGGCGTGGATTGGGGGCAAGAAAGTGGAGAGCAGTCGCAAACTGCTGGCGCGCCACAAGATGGCGCACTTCACCACCTCCGAGCATGCGGTGGAAGTGTTTTACTCGCTGGCAAGCTGGCAGTACGCGCAGCAATTGCTGCTGCAAACGCCGGGGCCGCTGGGAGAGTGGGAAGCGCCTGATCTGGAATCGGCCCGCATGATTATCGACAACGCGCTGTCGCACGGCCGTAAGGCGCTGGATGAGCTGGAATCCAAGGCCATCCTGCGCGCCTTCCGCATCCCGGTCACCACCACGGTGCGCGCCACCACGCCCGACGAAGCCGTCAATGCCGCCATGGGCATGGGCCTGCCGGTGGTACTCAAGATCGACGCGGAAGGCGTGACGCACAAAACCGATATTGATGGCGTGGTGTTAGGGCTGAACACGCTGATGGCGGTGGCGACCGAAGCCAACCGCATGTTGTCCCGCGCGCGCGAGCGTCTGGGCGACAAGCTGCGTGGCCTGACCGTGCAGCCCATGGTGACGCGCAAATACGGGCGCGAATTAATGGTGGGCGTGGCACATGACTCGGCCTTTGGCCCGGTGATCAGCTTTGGCGCGGGCGGTATTGCGGTCGAAGTGTTCAACGATCTGGCCGTCGGCTTGCCCCCGCTGAATGAATATCTGGCAGAAAACCTGATCCGGCGCACGCGCGTTAAAAAACATGCTGGGCGAATTCCGCAATCAACCCGCAGTCGATATTGAAGCGGTCAAATCGGTGCTGTTGCGGGTGTCGGAAATGGTGTGCGAGCTGCCGCAAATCGAACAGCTCGATATCAACCCGCTGATTGCCGATGAGAATGGCGTGATCGCGCTGGACGCACGCATTATCCTGGCGCCGCAACCGGAAAAAAGCCGGTCGCTATAGCATATGGCCATCCACCCGTACCCGGCGCATCTGGTACAGGAAACCCGGCTGAAGAACGGCATGCCGATGACCATCCGCCCGATCCGGCCGGAAGACGCCGAAATGATCACGCAGTTTGTGGAACGGCTGTCGGAAGAGACGCGCTACAACCGTTATATGAGCACGCTTAAATCGCTGTCGCAGGTGCAGTTGGTGCGCTTTACCCAGATCGATTACGCACGCGAGATGGCGCTGGTCTCGACCGTCATTAGCGGGGCGGGCGAGATTATTGTGGCGGTGGCGCGATTTGTGGTGAATATCGATTCGGACAGCTGCGAATTCGCCATCGTGATCGACGATCAATGGCAGGGCAAAGGCCTGGGCGTGCGGCTGATGGAGCGGTTGTTTGCGGCAGCGCGTGATATGGCTTGTCGGCCGTGGAAGGCGAGGTGCTGGCCAGCAACAGCAATATGCTCGGGTTTATGCGGCGACTGGGCTTCGAAATCAAAACCCACCCCGAAGACAAGGCCTCAAATGGGGCGTTAAAAAAAAGCTCTGAAGCGC
>BBFD01000374.1 GCA_001313065.1 Silvimonas sp. JCM 19000 | reverse complement strand
CTATTCAATGCCAACGAGAAAATTGCAGCCGCTCGCAACACTTTTATCGGCTTTGGTCGGTGGGTCCAGACCCACCCCATGCATTGCTGATGGTTACGTATGCGCGCCCAGCAACAGCAGTTTTTTCGATGGCCTTGTTGGCCAGCGGCGCTTCCAGCTGGTTAAGGCAATTCATATGCCCCAGCGGGCAGACGCGCTCAAAGCACGGGCTGCAGTCCAGATCGAGCGTGACGATCTCGGCCCGGTTGGACAGCGGTGGGGTAAAGCCGGGCGAACTGGAGCCATAAATCGCTACCAGCGGCCGATCCAGCGCCGCCGCCACATGCATCAAGCCCGAATCATTGGCCACCACCACGCGCGCCAGTGACATCAGATCAATCGCTTCTGCCAGACTGGTCTGGCCGCACAGATTGACCGCGCCGGGGGCGAGGGCGGCGATTTCGCTGGCGATTTCGTCATCTTTTTTCGAGCCAAACAACCAGACCTGCTCGCCCAACGCCATGCGCATGCGGGCGAGGGCGGCAAAATGGACCGCAGGCCAGCGCTTGGCCGGGCCGTACTCGCGCCGGGGCAACAGGCGACGATGGGACGGTCGGCCTGCAGTTGCAGCTTGTTCAGCGCTGCCTGGCGCGAGGCGTCATCGACCTTCAGTTGTGGATGCTCCACCGGCCGCTGCAAAGACTGATGCGCATCTTGCGCCAGCGCGGCAAAGCGCTCCACCATCTGCGGCAAGGCCACCGGATCAAGCACCCGGGTGTCATTCATGATCAGACTGCGGCCTTCGCGCGCCCAGCCGGTGCGGGTGCGGATGCCGGCAAACCACGCACCAGCGCCGATTTGAACGAGTTGGGCAGCACAATCGCCTGGTCGTAGCCTTGCACGCGCAAACGCCGGCCTTCGCTGGCGCGTTGCAACAAGCGCAGGCTGCCATGGGCAAACGGATTATCGATTGTCGCGTGGATTTCGGGCATGCGCGCATGCACCGGGCGTGTCCAGGCGGGCGCGTAGACGTCGATCTGCACACCGGGATAACGCGCGGCCAGCCGACGATATAAAGGCTGGGCATGATGGCGTCGCCGACCCAGGCCGGGGCGACGATCAGGATTTTTTTTCATGCGGGTTCCGCTGGGTTTCGGCGCGATGGACTGCAAACGACAAAACGGCGCCAGGCGCCGTTTTGTTTACGCAAGCTCACCGTCTTAGTGGTGGCCTTTAAGGACTTCGCCCGCCTTGATGCGATAACGGGTGCCGCAATACGGACACAGCGCCTCACCGGTCTTTTCGATCGGCAAGAACACGCGCGGGTGCGCGTTCCATTTCATCATGTCCGGCATCGGGCAGTGCAGCGGCAAATCGCTGGCCACAATTTCGATTTCGCGTTGGGTGTTGTCTTTGAGCGTCGTGGTCATGCTGTTCTCACTTGACGTAGGTAAGCCATTCGCTGTGGTCAGCGGCCAGGCCTTTCACGCAGTCGAAGTAACGCTTTTGCAGTTTTTCGGTGATCGGACCACGGGTGCCGGCGCCTATGGTGCGGCCGTCCAGTTCGCGGATCGGCGTGACTTCAGCAGCAGTGCCGGTAAAGAACGCTTCATCGGCGGTGTAGACTTCGTCGCGGGTGATGCGTTTTTTCGATCACTTGCAAGCCGAATTCTTCGGCCAGTTGCACGATGGTGTCACGCGTGATGCCTTCCAGTGCGCTGGTCAGATCCGGTGTGTAGATCTTGCCCTTACGCACGATAAACACATTTTCGCCCGAGCCTTCCGCCACATAACCTTCGTTATCCAGCAGCAATGCTTCATCGTAGCCGTCACGCGTGGCTTCGGTGTTGGCCAGGATGGAGTTCATGTAGTTGCCGTTAGCCTTGGCCTTGCACATCGTGATGTTGACGTGATGGCGGGTAAACGACGAGGTTTTGACGCGGATGCCTTTTTCCAGGCCTTCGGTGCCAGATAAGCACCCCACGGCCAGGCGCCGACGATGATGTGCACGTCGTTTGCCGGCGGGGCCACGCCCAGCTTGCCCGGACCATAAAAGGCCATCGGGCGCATATAACACGATTGCAGACCGTTCTCTTTGACCACGGCAATCGAAGCGGCGTTGAGTTCGTCTTTGCTGAATGGCAGCGCCATACCCAGGATGTGCGCCGAGCGGAACAGGCGATCGGTATGGTCTTGCAGGCGGAAAATCGCCGGGCCGTTGGGGGTTTCGTAAGCGCGCACGCCTTCAAACACGCCCAGACCATAGTGCAGGGTATGGGTTAAAACATGGGTGTCGCTTCGCGCCACGGTACCAGTTTGCCGTCGTACCAGATGACGCCATCGCGGTCGGCCATCGACATGGGTGCTTCTCCTGCCTGCTCGGATAATCGGAAAGTGGGTGATTGTAACCGAAGCGGCCGGGCTACCTCCACTGTGGCGATGTAGCGTGTGATACGCGGTGCGGGTGCTGGGCAAGGGCAGAAATTGCGCCGCTCAACCATGTGTGGCGGATTGCGGCGGCCGTCGGTCCATGCATCGATGTTGCGCCTGCCGCCGGGCGGCGCGATTTTGCCTGCAACATCAGGGGCGTAGGCTGTGGCGCGAGCTCCGGTGCAGGGAACAAGGCGGCTGATGTAGTCGCTTGGCCAGACCTTCACGGCCAGCCTTCATTATTTTCTGTTAAACTCGTTGATTCGCTTGGGGTTTCCCGGGCATCGACAAAATCCAACATCCGTGGGAGCAGGTTCAGGATGACATTTGCAGAGCTCGGGCTTGCGCCAGCGGTGCTCAAAGCCGTTGTAGAACAGGGCTATGAAACCCCGACACCGATCCAGGCACAGGCGATTCCCGTGATCCTGGGTGGTCAAGATGTGCTGGGCGCGGCCCAGACCGGTACTGGTAAAACGGCGGCGTTTACGCTGCTATCCTCACCCGCCTGGCCGCACACGCCAACACCAGCAGTTCGCCCGCACGCCATCCGGTGCGCGCGCTGATTCTGACCCCAACCCGTGAGCTGGCCGATCAGGTCTACGAATCGGTCAAAACTTATGGCAAGCATTTGCCGCTGCGCAGCCATGTGGTGTTTGGCGGCGTAGACATGAATGCCCAGATCCCCGCCTTGCGCGCCGGCACTGAACTGCTGGTGGCCACACCGGGCCGTCTGCTCGATCACATCCAGCAAAAGACCATCAATCTGTCGATGGTGGAAATGCTGGTGCTGGACGAAGCCGACCGCATGCTCGACATGGGCTTTATTCTGGATATCCGCAAGATCATCAGCATGCTGACCAACCGCAAGCAAACCTTGCTGTTCTCGGCCACGTTCTCGCCTGAGATCAAAAAAAGCTGGCGGCGGATTTTCTGACCGAGCCGGTGGTGATCGAAGTGGCACGGCAAAACGCCACCAACGATAACGTCGAACAATTGCTGCATCCGTGCGAAACCGGGCGCAAGCATGCTTTGCTGGCGCATCTGATCCGCACGCATGACATGCCGCAGGTGATTGTGTTTACCCGCACCAAGCAGAACGCCGACCAACTGGCGCGCAATCTCAAGCGCGATGGTTTTTTTCGGTGGAAGCAATTCACGGTGACCGTGACCAACGCTCGCGCCTGGAAGCGCTGGCGGCGTTCAAGGAAAACCGCATCAAGGTGATGGTGGCGACCGATGTCGCAGCGCGCGGTCTGGATATTTCCGAACTGCCGTTTGTGGTCAACTTTGAATTGCCTAACAACCCTGAAGATTACGTGCACCGCATCGGCCGTACCGGTCGCGCGGGCGCCAAGGGTGTGGCGATTTCGCTGGTTGATCCGGGCGAAGAAAAAAGCGCTGCAGGCATCCAGAAGCTGATCAAAAAGAACACGCAACTGACGCCGGTTCCGG
>BBFD01000373.1 GCA_001313065.1 Silvimonas sp. JCM 19000 | reverse complement strand
CAGCGTGGCCGCAGCGTGGTGCTGTTGGACCATGCGGCCAAACTGGCCGAGAAAATCCGCATCTCGGGCGGCGGCCGCTGCAATTTCACCAATCTGGATGCGCGGCCGGAATGTTATTTGTCCGAGAACCCGCACTATGTGAAATCGGCGCTGGCGCGCTATACCCAGCACGACTTTATCAAGCTGGTGGAACGCTACGGCCTGGGTTATCACGAGAAAACCCTCGGCCAGCTGTTTTGCGATGACGGTTCGCAAGCCATCATCGATATGCTCAAAGCCGAGGTCGACGCCGGTGGCGCCATCTGGCGCATGGAAACCGCAATTGAAGCGGTGACGGCGCTGGAGGGCGGTGGCTTTGTGGTGCAGACCGGCAAAGAAACCTGGCAATGCCAGTCGCTGATCGTTGCCAGCGGCGGCTTGTCCATTCCACAAATCGGCGCTACGGCTTGGGGTTACGAGCTGGCCAAACAATTTGGCTTGGGCATCGTGCCGACCACCGCCGCGCTGGTGCCGTTGACGTTTCAGCCGCAGGATTTGTGGACCGAACTGGCGGGCGTCGCCATCGACCCGGCCGAAGTACGTAGCGGCAAAGGCAAATTCCGCGAGGCCATTCTGTTTACCCATCGCGGCGTATCCGGCCCGGCCATCCTGCAAATCTCGTCGTACTGGCAAGCGGGCCAGCCGATCAGCATCAATCTGCTGCCTGACGTCGATCTGCAAGAACACTTCGCCAACGCCAGCCGCGAAGCGCATCTGGTCACCGTGCTGGCCGAAGTGCTGCCGCGCAGCTTTGCCACCGTGCTGGTCAACAGCCTGGGCCCGAATGCACCGCTAAAGCAATACACCCCCAAACAACTGAGCGCGCTGATCGAACGCATTCAGCACTGGCAAATCATTCCATCTGGCACCGTGGGCTACAAAAAAAGCTGAAGTGACGCGCGGCGGCGTGGATACACGCCAGCTCGATTCCAAAACCATGATGGCGAAAGCGGTGCCGGGGCTGTTTTTTTATCGGCGAAGTGGTGGATGTGACCGGTTGGCTGGGCGGCTATAACTTTCAGTGGGCGTGGTCGTCGGGCTTTGCGGCGGGCAGTTTTGCTTGAGTTGCTTCAAGGTTTTGTACTGACTGCAATGCCGCACTTTCTTGCGGCATTTTTTTGCTACCTCGATGAAGACGAGAGAACAGTTGATAAAACCAGGTTTTCCGGGGTAGCCAAACCAGCGATCTTGTTGAAAAAAAATTTGTTTTTTTATCAAAAAAACATATCCCGGTTTTTTTGTTTATGATAACTTTTTTTTATCTAACGGCTTATCCATGGCGCAATGGCATTTTTACGGAAGGGGCGAGCCATTGGCAGAGCTACGTCGCATCCTGGATGCGGGCAGATGGTTTTTTTTGCCGCATCGAAGGACGCCGACGTATCGGTAAGACCTCGCTTCTATCCCAGCTCGCCAAAGAGGATCCGGCCCTCGCCGACCGTCTGCTTTACATGCAGGTGCCAGATTCAGACGAACGAGATGTCGCCACTACCTTTCAACGGGCGCTAAACGACTGTGATCGCCCCGAGGTGCAACAACTTGCAAGGGAGGTCGTTGATTTCCCTTCGATGGCTCGCACTATTGGCCAATTGTGCCGTCTTGGTATGGTCGTGGTGATTGACGAATTTCAGTATTTCACTCGGGCCGCATTGAAGAGCTTCAACTCCTTTTTTTGCAAGCAGAAGTCGACAAATTACGTGATTCCGGAATTCATCAAGGCGGGCTGTTTGTCCTCGGCTCGTTGCACGCCGATATGAACCAGCTGCTGGAAGATAAAGGCGCGCCGCTCTACGGCAGGTTGACTCAGCGTATCAAGCTTGAGCATTGGGATTTCGCAGATCTGATGGATGTCTTTCGCAATCAAAACCTGCAACTGCCATCGCAGTGGCTCACGTTATGGACTTTCTTTGAGGGCGTGCCGAAGTTCTATCACGATGCTTTTGAGCAAGACCTCTTTCTGGCAAGCCCGGAGACGTTTGCGGACGAATTACTGACCAGAATGTTCTTGCGCAGCTCAAGCCCGCTATCCGAAGAAGCGGACACCTGGTTTTTTACGCGAACTGCGCGGTCGCTCGGTTTCGTTGCTGACCTTCCTCGCGGAACATCCGGGTTGCAACAATGGTGAATTGCTCGCCGGAGTGGGGCCGCCGGAAGAGAAAACGCAAATTGGTGGCTATCTTGCGAAACTGGTATCGAGTTACGAAATGATATCGCGATTGAATCCCGTGTTTTCGGATGGCAAAAGCAGGAACGCGCGTTACTACATCGCCGATAACTTCCTTCAAGCCTGGCTGGCGGTGGCAAAGCCGGCTCGAGAAGCTGCACGGATGAAGCCAATAGAAAAAAAGCGTTAGAACAAGCAAGGCCGCGCCAACGTATCCTGGAAGGTTTTGCATTTGAGCGACTTGTGCGCAGGTTGCATCAAGAGTGTTCTCGCAAAGGCAAAGGCGATTTTGAGCTATCGAGCGTGCAATTGGGTTACTGGAATCGACCTAAAGACGCAAGCCGCAACATCGAAATTGATCTGGTTGCATTGGATGAACCCAATAAGCGGGTCAGGTTCGGGTCTTGCAAGCGCGCCGCGTCAGCGCATACAAATGAGTCGCTTGCAGAGTTCCAACGCCATGTAGAGGCATTTCTGGCTGCGCGTGATCATCAGCATATGCAGACATGGAGCAAGGAGTTGGCGGTCTTCTCTCCAGTTTTCTCAATGAGGGAGCGTGCTGACCTGAATGCGAGAGGCTATACAGTGAAGGACCTGACCGATTTTTTTCTGCCTTGTTCTAACGGTCGGCGAGTTTGCCTGATGCGCTGATCCGCTGCGTTTGGCAATAAAAAACGGTGGCCTCGAGCCACCGTTTTTTTTATCCAGCTCCGCCGAGCGCTTACTTCAGGCCCAGCACGTCCTGCATATCAAACAAGCCGCTGCTTTGCTGCATCAAGAAGCGTGCCGCACGCAGCGAGCCGCTGGCGTAGATCATGCGGCTGGAGGCTTTGTGCGTGACTTCCACACGTTCGCCCATGCCGGCAAACACCACGGTGTGATCGCCCACCACGTCGCCGCCGCGCAGCGTGGCAAAGCCAATGCTGGACGGGTCGCGCTCGCCGGTGATGCCTTCGCGGTCGTACACGGCCACGTCTTTCAGATCGCGGCCCAGTGCGCCGGCCACCACTTCGCCCATGCGCAAGGCTGTGCCCGATGGCGCGTCCACTTTCATGCGATGGTGCATTTCGACGATTTCGATGTCATAGCCGGTGGCCAGCACTTTGGCCGCCACATCCAGCAACTTGAACACCAGGTTAACGCCCACGCTCATGTTCTGCGCGTAGACGATGCCGATGTCTTTGGCGGCGTCGGCGATGGCAGCTTTGCCGGCGTCATCAAAGCCGGTGGCGCCGACAATGACGCGCGTGCCGCTAGCGCAACATACCGCCAGATGTTTGAGCACGCCATCGGGCTTGGTAAAGTCGATCAGCACATCGGCGTTGGCCAGCTGCTTGATGTCGTCGCTGATCAACACGCCCGAGGTTTTGCCAAGAAAGGCGGTGGCGTCCTGGCCTATGGCTGGATTGCCGGGGCGGGCCAGCGCCACGGCCAGCACACAGTCGTCGCTCTGGCTGACGGCTTCGATCAACATGCGACCCATGCGCCCGGTGGCGCCGGTAATGGCTATTTTCACAGACATGAGCAGTTTCCGTTAAAACGCCACGGGCAGAGCCGTGGCGTGGGGGTGTTGCGAGGGCCAGAGCGGCCCGGATTATTTCTTCGGGGCGCTGGCGCTGTCCGAGGCGACCTGGGCAATCGGGTTGCTCGACACCGCGGCGTTGGCGGCCACCGGG
>BBFD01000372.1 GCA_001313065.1 Silvimonas sp. JCM 19000 | reverse complement strand
GCCGGATCAGTTCGCGACACGCGTCGGTGCGATATGGCAATACGCCTGCCGCCACCGGATCCAGCGTCCACGGTACGCCCGCTGCGTTGGCGGCGGCGACCGCCAGATGGATGACGCGCAACTGGCGCGGATGCAGCGTGCCCACATTCACCAGCAAGGCTCCGGCAATCGCCGCAAAGCCTGCAGCTTCTTCTTCGGCCACGATCATGGCAGGCGCGGCGCCGACGGCCAGCAGCACATTGGCCGAGATTTCCTGCACCACTTCATTGGTCAGCAGATGAACCAGCGGGGATTGCGCGCGCAGGCGGGCGAGGTGTTGGGCGACGTGGTCGAGGCTAAGCGGGGTAGGCAAGGCAAGGCTCCTTTTGAGGGCAATTAGCGTGCTGACCGGAGCGGATCGGGCGCGCAGCAAAAGAAGGCCAGTGGACTTCCCTACGCCGGCATGATCCGGATCAGGTGATGCGGGTATGTCTCAGCCATAGCGGGCACCCCGAGTCAGCCGCGATTTTGCGCCTGCCCACTGCCGGGGGCAAGCCTTGCCTTGCTGGAGAGCGCGGTTTTAAAAGCCGTAACTGAGCCGACGCGGACCACCGGAAACCATGTCAGCTGGTCGGCCTTGTTCTGGATTTCGTCACGCTCTTCATCCAGCCGCGCCTGGGCATCGGCATTGGGCAAGGGGATCGACGAGGTCAGGCTGACATCGGGCCGACCATAAGCCACGCCGACATCAGCAAAGAAGCCCAGACCGCCGTTGGGGCGGCGTGCGCTACCGTAGCCCACGCCCAGATAGGGTCGCACCGAAGGCAGATCGGCTTTGAAATCAAGATGCTGTCCATCCAGGTTATAGGTCACGCCGTTGGACGTATACGTGGTGTTCTTGGGCGTGCCCTGGCCCTCGGCATCGTTGTTGCCTGCAAAGAAACCCGCGCTGATACGCCAGGCGTTATGCCACGGGTAAAAAATCGGCAAACACGGCGGCAGATCTGAAATCGAGTTTGCCATCGTAATTGGCGCTGCTGGTGTCAAAGCTGCGGTTGTAGTGGAAGGCGTCGGCTCGATGCGGCCGCCCCATTGCTCCGAAAACGCACGGTTGTAGCCCAGCACAAAGCCGGTGGTGCCAAAGCCGCCATACACCGCGTTATCCGCCGCAGGCGCCATGCCTGCTGCACCCCAGGCTGCCGTCGCCACGGCCGCATAAATTGCCAGCTTCATTACGCTACTCCTCGAAAGATTGTTATCAGTCAGCGTGAGCACGGGCAGGGCGTTTCAAACGCAATTAATATTGCCTGCGCTGACTTACATCATGGTCGATGCCACGGCGGCTGTTGTAAGACCCGCCCGTGCGCTTTTGTAGGACAACCGACCACCCGCGACGAACGGCAAAATCGCCAGCGGAGCCAGCCAGGTGACCAACGGCGGGGTGGCATCCGCGCTGTGGCTTTTCTGCCATCAACACCGCGCCAGCCCGCTACAGACATGACAGTATTTATGCGCCCTGGCCCGCAATCGGCTTGTCAAGTCGCCCATCTAGCGGTCAGCTACGCGTCATCCAATCTTGTAGGACGGACACTTTCATGCCAGGCTGGCGCCTTTGATTGCAAACGCGCGCAGTACACACCATGCAACTGACCGGGGTCGCGCACATCGACGCCTTAATCGATGAAAGCGAACGACATACCTATGACGACGCGGTGCTGGCCCTCCGGCTGGCAACGCAAGCGACAGGGTTGATCGATGCCGAGACCGAACCCACGGTCGCCGTCCGCGCCTTGCTGCGGCTTTCGCATATGCAGCTGGCGTTTGGCCAGTTGCACGACGCGCAAATGGTGCTGTTGCGCGCGCTCACCGTCGCCGAAACCTCCGATCTGGAAACCGAACGCGGCGAAATCATGCATGCGATGGCCAGCATCTATTACACGATTGGTGAATACGACGACGCCATCGACAACTGGGCCGATTGCCTTGACCCGCGCAATGTCGGCTTCAGCGCCAACACCCGCATTCATGCGCATATCGGCGTGGGCCAGATCTATTTTGCCCACGACGCTTTCGATACCGCACTGGCCCACCATCGCCGCGCCGAAATTCTGGCCGATCAGGCCCATGCTCCGGCCGAACTGCGCTGCCGGGTTTTGATCAACGTGGCCATCGATTGCCTGCGCATGATCCGCCTGGTCGATGCGGTTGAAGCACTGGAAAAAAAGCCCTGCCGCTGGCGCGCGAGATCGGCCATTCCGAATACCTGGTCGAGATTGCGGTCTACCTGGCCACCACCGCGCTGGAATGCGAAGACCTGGTGACCGCCGGGCATTGGCTGGATGTGGCTGACAATATTGATATCGTCTGGCGTTGGGGCCAGAACCTGCGCATGTTGGCACGCGGTCGCTGGTACCTGATGTCTGGCGATCTACCGGCGGCCTTGCGCGTGCTGCAACAAGCGCTCGATCTGGCCTCGGATCTGGGCGTGTCGCACAAGACTTTCCAGGCGCATCACCTGCTGGCGCAAACCTGGACGCGCATGGGCGATCTGGCGCAGGCCGAACTGCATCACCGGCGCTATCAGGAAATCTTTAACAGCATCGTGCGCCCCGGTACCTTTGCCCGGCTGCAGGCGCTGGAACAACGCCTGGTCGCGTAATCCAACAACGCATGCATGGCACACGCTGACGCTGGCCGTGCGGGCAGCAGCGTACAATTGCGGGATTCCGTTCAGGAGCCGCGCATGAAACCGTTTACTTTCCACAATCCCACTCGTATTCACTTTGGCACTGGTCAGATCGCGCGCTTACGCGATGAGATTCCGGCGGGCAGCAAGGTCCTGCTGGTGTATGGCGGTGGCAGTATCAAAAAAAAGAATGGCGCGTATGAGCAGATCAGCGCCGCGCTCAGCGATTGCACCGTGCTCGAATTCGCCGGTATCGAGCCCAATCCCGAATTTGAAACCTTGATGAAGGCCGTGACACTCGGGCGCGAACAGGGCGTGGCATGGATCGTGGCGGCGGGCGGCGGTTCGGTCATCGATGGCGGCAAGTTTATTGCCGCGGCAATCGCGCTTGATCCGGCGCTGGACCCCTGGCTGATCGTCGGTAACCGGATCAAGCTGGAGGCCGCCTTGCCGCTAGGCGCGGTGTTGACACTGCCGGCGACGGGGTCGGAAAGCAACCTGGCTTCGGTGGTGACCCGCCGCGCCACGCAAGACAAGATGTCATTCAAGAATCCGCTGGTGTTTCCGCGTTTTGCGGTGCTGGATCCGGCTTTAGCGCCACCTTGCCCGCGCGGCAGATCGGCAATGGCGTGGTCGATGCGTTTATCCACACCACCGAGCAATATCTGACCTATCCCGCGGGTGCGCTAGTGCAGGACCGCCTGGCCGAGGGCATATTGCAAACGCTGATCGAAGTCGGCCCCACAGCCCTGGCCCAGCCTGACGACGAAACCGCGCGCGCCAACGTGATGTGGCCGCCAACCAGGCGCTGTTTGGCCTGGTCGGCGTGGGCCAGCCACAAGACTGGGCCACGCATGCCATCGGCCATGAATTGACCGCGCTGTACGGCATGGACCATGCACAGACGCTGGCGGTGACCTTGCCCGCCTTGCTGCGCGCAACCCTGTCCGACAAGCAGGCCAAGCTGGCGCAATACGGGCGCCGCGTCTGGAATCTGCAGGGTGATGACGTCAGCGTGGCGGAACAGGCGATTAACGCCACTGCCGACTTTTTTCGAGCGCATGGGCGTCAAGACGCGGCTGGATGATTACGGCGTTGACCCCGCCGACGCCGCGCAAAAAAAAGTGGCTGAGCAACTTACGCGGCACGGCCGCGACAAGCTGGGAGAGCTGGGCAAACTGGGGCCCGCCGAGTGCGCGCAGATCGTGGCCGCCAGCTAGCGCACAAGGCACAGACC
>BBFD01000371.1 GCA_001313065.1 Silvimonas sp. JCM 19000 | reverse complement strand
CATCGGCAACTGGTTGCGCACCTGCGCAAATCCGCTGTGCATTTCGGCGGCGATGCTGCGAGCGCGCGCCCGGGCGGCGCGGTCGGCGGGCCATAGTGCGGGATGTTGTTCTGCCAGGTATTCGCAAATTGCCAGGCTATCAAAAAACCTGCAAGTCACCATCATGCAAGCTCGGCACCAGCCCGTTGGGCGAATATTGCAAATGGCGCGCGTCCACGCCCTGGCCGCCTAAAGGCACTTCAATTTCTTTGAAGGCGATGCCTGCCTGGCGCAGCACCAACACGGCCGTAACGACCAGGAGGAATAGTTTTTGTCACCCAGATAGAGCGTGTATTGCGCGTCGGCAGAGTCCATCAAGCCTTCCTTGTGATTGAGATATGCGCATTCAGTGCGCGTTTTTTTCGCGTTGGCGGCGGATGGCGTGCCAGAGTACGCGCACCCCGCGCGCCATTTGCCGGTAGAGCCAGCTTGGCTGCGGGCGGATGCGCAGTTGCCCGGTGCCTTCCACCAGCACATCACCCAGCCCGACATCCACCCGTTCTTGCGCTTTCAGGATGATGTCACGCGCCTGGCCGTTTACGGTAATCCACATTTCGCCACTTTCACAAACCATACTCCAGCGCTGCCGCGCATCCAGCCGCATCAGCTCGCCTTTTAGTACCAGTCGGATGTCTTGTGCCATCGCGCTTTACTCCTGTCTCCGTGATGGCTTGTAATGTAGTCGCACACAAACTTAAGAAAAAAAATCGATATATTTTTTACGCTTTTCGTGAATAAAACTAACAGGAGGCGCGCATGCGCAATCTTCCTCCCTTGCCGGCGTTGCGGGCGTTTGAAGCGGTGTCGCGGCTGGGTAGCATGGTGCAGGCGGCCGCAGAACTGCACGTCACGCATAGCGCCATCAGCCATCAGATCAAGGCGCTGGAAGAAGAGCTGGCGGTGCTGTTGTTTGAGCGGCAGGGGCGCCGTCTGCTGCTGACCGAGGAAGGACGTATCTACGCCATGCAGGTGCGCGCCGCCATGCGCGATCTGCAGAGCGCCACCGAGATGGTGCTCAACCGGCCACGTCCGGATGAGCTGGTGATTTCAGTGATTCCTTCCTTTGCCACGCATTGGTTGATTCCGCGCTTGCCGCGCTTTAACGCGCTGTTCCCGCATTACAAAATGCGCTTACGTGCCGGCCTGGCGCTGGATGATCTGAAAACCGGCATGGTTGATCTGGCCATCCGCATGGGCGCGCGGCAGTGGCCCGACGTGCAGACGCAATGCTGATGCAAGAGCGCGCGCTGGGGGTGGCTGCGCCGCACTTCAATGGCGGCGTTCTGCCCAAAAAAAACATCGAGGAATTCTTGCGTTGCCCGGTGATCCGCTCTTACGACAGCGGCCGCGACTGGTGCCGTGCCGCCGGGCTGGATCAGTCCTTGCCGCCGGGGCTCAATTGCAACGATTCCAGTTTGCTGGTGCAGGCGGTGTTGCTGGGGCAGGGCGTGGCGGTCACGCGGCGTTCGCTGGTGGACGGGCTGATGCGCGAAGGTCGCCTGGTGCAGCTGCTGGATGTTGAAGTGCCGTTTGATCGCGATTACTGGCTGGCGTGGCCGCAGCGCAGTGAAGGCTCGGCCAAACTTGATGACTTTGTCGGCTGGCTGAATCGCGAGGCGGCTGAGTATCAGCATGGCTTGCCGCCGTGGCCGCATGCAGACGCGGCCAGCTGATCTAGCAGCTGTTTTCGTTGGCCGGATCGCGTTGGCGCGGGTCGGCCTGGGCCAGCACGGTGACAAAGTCCTGCAATTGCGCACGCAAGGTAACGATTTCCTCAGCCGGCATTGAAAACGCGCAAATCAAACGCGAGGGGATAGCAGCCGCTTGCGTTTTCATCTCGCGTGCGCGCTGGGTCAGCTTGATGACCACGCGGCGCTCGTCATCCGGGTCACGTTCTCGCGTTACCAGATCGTTTTGCTGCATGCGTTTGAGCAAAGGGGTGAGGGTGCCGCTGTCCAGATGCAGCAAGCGTCCCAATTCGCCCACGCTTTGCGGCGCGGTCTGCCACAGCGCCATCAAGACCAGATATTGCGGATAGGTCAGACCCAGCTCATCCAGCAGGGGTCGATACAAGCGCGTCAACATATTGCTGGCGGCGTACAGCGGAAAACACAATTGTTGTTCCAGTGAAAGCGGATCGTCATCGTCGCGCTGAGTCATGGCTGGCATCCTGAGTAAGCAGCATAAGATAACACGCGAATACTGAATTGCGCCTGTATCGGCCCAGGTATTGCGGCCGATAAATGATGAATGTAGTCAACTTTTGTGAACTACGGCGCGTTAAAGCCGACACTGCGTGTCGCGCGCGCGTCCGCCAGGACAGCCCGGCATGCAGATTCTTATAACCGCACCCGGTACGAGGTTCTGCCATGTCGACCCCCACGCTACAGCCCAGTTCGCAAAGTCTGACCGGTGCCGTATTACGCGTCACCAGCGGCAATTTTCTCGAAATGTACGACTTTATGGTCTACGGCTACTACGCCAGCAATATCGCCAAGACCTTCTTTCCTTCCAGTAACGAATTCCTGTCATTGATGTTGGCGCTGATGACTTTTGGCGCCGGGTTTTTTAATGCGGCCCTTGGGGGCGATCGTGCTCGGCGCCTTTATCGATCATCACGGGCGTCGGGCGGGACTGATGCTGACCCTGGGCTTGATGGCCTGTGGCACCTTGCTGGTGGCGTGTGTGCCGGCTTATGCACGATCGGTCTGGCGGCGCCTTTGCTGGTGGTTATCGGGCGGCTGTTGCAAGGCTTTTCGGCGGGGGTGGAGCTGGGCGGGGCGTCGGTTTATCTGTCTGAAATTGCGCCCCCGGGCCGCAAGGGTTTTTTTTGTGGCGTGGCAATCGGCCAGCCAGCAGGTGGCGGTGGTGTTTGCCGCCTTGCTTGGCGTGCTGTTGCATGCGGGTCTCAGCACACAGCAAATGGACGATTACGGCTGGCGCGTGCCGTTTTTTTGATTGGCTGCATGATCGTGCCCTTTCTGTTTATCCTGCGCGCGTCGCTGCGTGAAACCGAAGCCTTTGCCGCGCGCAAAATCCGGCCGACACCCCGCCAGATCCTGGCTTCGGTGCTGCACAACTGGCAATTAGTCGGCATTGCCACCCTGCTGGTGGTGACCACCACCGTATCGTTTTATCTGATCACTGCTTACACCCCGACCTTTGGCAAGACGGTGCTCAAGCTGGGCGAGAGCGATAACTTTGTCGTTACCGTCTGCATCGGCCTGTCCAATCTGTTCTGGCTGCCGGTGATGGGCGCTTTGTCCGATCGCATCGGGCGCAAGCCGTTGTTGTTGACGTTTACCGTGCTGAGTCTGCTTACGGCCTACCCGGCGTTGGCGTGGTTGGTGCAGGCGCCGTCGTTTACCAACCTGTTGCTGGTCGAGCTGTGGCTGTCGTTCTTGTACGCCAGCTATAACGGCGCGATGGTGGTGGCGCTGACCGAAATCATGCCGGTCGAGGTGCGCACCACCGGCTTCTCGATGGCCTATAGCCTGGCCGCGGCGATTTTTTGGCGGCTTTACGCCCGCGATTTCCACCTGGCTGATTCATGTGACCGGCAATAAAGCCATGCCGGGCGTCTGGCTGAGTTTCGCCGCCGCCTGCGGCCTGGTCGCAACGCTGGTGTTGTGGAAGACCGGCCGGCTGGAACGCAGCCCGGCACTAGCGGCGGCCCCGGCCAAACACGTTTACGCACCTTAGCCGTATCTATTCAGCGGGCAGCGTATGCCAGCGAAAAAACCGTTATGAATCAATCTTTAATTTTGATAGTATCTATTCACTATCTATTCATGATTGATTCAGGCGCTGGCCATGACCCTACCACCCCCACCGGCACCGCTCTGCTGGATGTGCTGCAGCGCG
>BBFD01000370.1 GCA_001313065.1 Silvimonas sp. JCM 19000 | reverse complement strand
AAGGGTGGGTCGTGAGCCACCTCACCAAGCCATATGCAAGTAGCGCGATACGGGCCAGCCACTTTGGGTGGTGGGTCTAGACCCACCCTATCGGTGTTGGGGTGCTGCTTGCGAATGCATAGGGTGGGTCGCGACCCACCTTCCAAAGCCATATGCAAGTAGCGCGATACGGGCCAGCCACTTTGGGTGGTGGGTCTCGACCCACCCTATGGGTGTTGGAGTGCTGCTTGCGAAATGCATAGGGTGGGTCGCGACCCACCTCACCAATCCATATACAAGTAGCGCGATACGGGCCAGCCACTTTGAGTGGTGGGTCTAGACCCACCCTATGGGTATTTCACGGATCCGCCGCCGGGAGGGGGCGCTTGCCGCGTGGCGCGCAGTTGTGGCAGCATTCCGGCCGGGTCTGCAGTTCACCCAGCGTCGCCGGTCCATGTTGGAACCACGCTAAACCTGCCAGGCGTTACAGCCGAACTTTCTCGCTTGGCCGAATCTTGTGCCGAGCCGTAATGGCGACCACGGCAGTCTTTGCAGACAGGGCACGTTGACAGGATTCTGACCATGTCTCGACCCATCTATCCGTTTTACAGCAGCAATATCTCCGAACTCGCGCGCTCGCTCAAACAGCAATGGGCGGAAGCGCCGGACGCCCCCAGCCATCTGCAAATCCTCAATATGTTGGCCAAGGCCGCGGGCTTTGCCAATTTCCAGCATCTGCGTGCCAGTTGCGAAACCGTTAAACAACAAGAAGCGCAAGAAGCCGCCGTCGTGCCTGCGGTCAAACGCTTGCTGCGCCACTTTGACGAACAGGGCCGTTTGCTGCGCTGGCCCAACAAGTTCAGCGAGCAGCAAATCTGCTTGTGGGCAGCATGGGATGTCTTGCCCCCTGCGGGCGAATATTCCGAAGCCAGATCAACCAGCCGCTCAAGCAATGCCAGACCTTTAACGACCATGTGATGTTGCGGCGCGAGCTGGTCTCGATGAAATTGCTCGATCGCACCCCCGATGGTCGCAAGTACTGGCGCCTGCCAGGCACGCCCGACGCCGATACCGCCAGTTTGTTGGCGGTATTGCGTGGCCGCCGGGCGCGGGCGGCTGATCTGCCGCTTTAATCCGGCATGCATGGCGGTGCTGATGCGCAAAGTCGGCCATAAAGCTGACCAGCGTATCCACCGCCGCCAACGTCACCGCGTTATACAAGGACGCGCGCAAACCACCCACCGAACGATGTCCGCCCAGGCCGCTCAGCCTGCGGCTTCGGCGCTGCGCAAGAATTGTTGCTCCAGCGCGGGCGTGGCCAGGTTGAATGACACATTCATCAACGAGCGATCTGCCTGCCGGGCGCGACCGCGATAAAAGCCGTTGCTGGCGTCCAGTTGCGCATACACGCGCGCGGCCTTTTGCCGATTGAGCTGATCCATGGCGCTCAGACTGCCGATGTCCTGCTTTAGCCAGCGCGTCACCAGCAGCATGGTGTAGATGGCGAACACCGGCGGCGTGTTGAAGTTGGAACGCGCATGGGCCTGGGCGCGGTAATCGAGAAACCCGGGCAAATCCGCCGGCACGCGCTCGATGATTTCGTCGCGCAGCAAGACCACGGTCACCCCGGCCGGGCCGATGTTTTTTTCTGGGCGTGCGCGTAGATCAGCGCATAGCGCTCCGCGTCGCATGGGCGCGACAGAAAATCCGACGACATATCGCAAATACGCGGCACGCGATCAAGGCCCGGCACGTACTGAAACTGCATGCCCTCCACCGTCTCATTCGAGGCGTAATGCAGATAGGGGCGTCGGCGTGGCAATCCAGTTCTTGCGCGGCGGGCAGGCGCTGGTATTGCTCGGGCTGGCCATTCCATAACACGCGCACCGGCCCTTCGCGCTGCGCTTCCGGTATGGCTTTCTGGCTCCAGTAACCGGTTTGCAGATATTCGGCCGGGCGGGTGGCGCCGCGCAGCAAGGTCATCGGAATCATGGAAAACTGCTGCGTGGCACCGCCTTGCAGAAACAGCACCTTGTAGCCACGGGCAATGCCAAGCAGGCCGAGGATATTGGCTTCCAGCTCATCCACCACGTCGGCAAACCATTTCGAGCGATGGCTGATGCCCAGCACTGACAAACCGGTCACCGGCTCGGTAATCAGCGCTTGCGCCAGTTGCTGCAGCACGGTCTCGGGCAAGGCGCCGGGGCCGCCAGAAAAAAATTAAGGGCGTTGCGTGGATTCATCATTGCGCCTTGCCGCTCAGTTGCAGCAAATAACGTCGTACCGCCTCTCGCGCCAGCGCGATGCAGTCTTGCTTGTGCGGGAACATGCTTTCGCTATCCATGGCGTGGATGACCATGGCGTGGTCGATCTCGAAAATCAGCAAATCGCCGTTGGGCATTTCGGCGCAATCGATGGCCAGATAATCAAGGCCAGCGCGTTGAAACAGTTCGGGCCAGACGCGGCTGTGGCGGGCGGCGAACGGGGCGAAATCACGCATCCATTGCGCTTCTTCGGCGCGTTTGGCCGCTTCTTCATACATGCCGGCGTTAACGTAATGAATCATCCAGTCGCTGGAAATTGCCATATGGCAAGCAAACGGCTCGCCGCGCAGCAATAGCACGCGATATTTGCGGAACTGCCCGTCGGCGCTGCGATAGTCCATAAACGGGGCGATATAGAACTCGGCTTGCGGCGCTTGCGCCAGATAAGCCGCCAGCCCGGCGTCATCCGTAATGCGCGCCAGGCCATGGCCACCGTGCGAATCCAGCGGTCGCACGATCAGCGGGTAATGCAGATCCGGGCAAACCGAATGCACGCCCGAGGCATACAGCTGCACATCGGTACGCGCCAGTTGCCAGCACGGCGGCATGACCAGACCGGGCAAATCCTGCAGCAGGGCGCTGGCGGTATCGCGCGCGATATTGGGGATGTTTTGCGGCGGATTGATCACCGGCCGCGGCCAGCCCGCCAGTTCGATCGACAAACGGGCCAGGGTATCGCGGGTTTCGACCGATTCACCAATCGCCACAAACACCACATCGTGATCAGGCACGCTGGTGGGCATAGGCGCATCCGGGCGCAAATAACAGAACAGCAATTCGACGTCGGTAAATTCCAGCAGGCAGTCGAGCGGCGTATTGACGCTGAGCGGGCCGGGTGCGGCAAAGATCAGCACGGTAACGCGGGCCGGCTGGATGGCGGCGGCGCGGCGGAACAGCGTTTGCGCAGCCAGCCTTCGGACTGGATCGACAAGCCCAGGTCTTCGCGGCCAGCGGCCATCATGCGGTCGACAGATTCAGCCAACGCTCGGCTTGCTCGGGCGCGCGGTGCACCGCCTGCAGCGCCACTTCGGCCAGCGCGTTCATATCTGCGCCAGCGATGCTGGCGCGCAAAAACGGCGCGAGCGCCACAAAGCCTTCTTCGCCGGTAAACGCGTAATGGCTCAAGGTGGGACATAGCCTGTTTCCCCTGTTGTTGGTCTTGTCGTTGCTGTGCGGAGCTGGGGCCGCCAAGCGTCATCTGCCTTGCAGTATAACGTTGCTGCCGCAGGCCCCGCCGACACAGCCAGTCGGACCAGTATCAGGAAAACAGGCGCAAGCGAGGTGATGCCCCAGCCGCTACTGCTTGTGGCAGTCGCGGCGGGGCGCAGCCTTATTGCGCGGTCGGCGCGTACGGCTTGAAGAAGTCGCTGCCCGCCCATGGCTGCAGCGCCGCTTTGATGACGGCCGGGTCGATGGCGGGGCCGCGTTGATAACTGCTGGCCTGGTCGACGTAGCCATTGCCTTTGTAGACGGTGGTGTACGGCCACGGATAGATCGGGCGCGCGCTCAGCACATGCTCGAATTTGCCACCGGCTTTGGCGTCGCCATCGGGCGGCCCACCTGCGCCATCTTGCGGCGGCTTACCGCCCATGGGCG
>BBFD01000369.1 GCA_001313065.1 Silvimonas sp. JCM 19000 | reverse complement strand
CCCAGCGCCGCCTGCCATCCATCCGCGCCCGGCGCGTCTCGCCCTTGTATAAGAACCCGGTTATGTTGATGTCATGCAAGCATTGCATGCTGGCTCGCCCTTGCATGCGCACCGTAACAGCGCAATCCGGGTCGATTTATGGCGCGAAGTGTCGGGCTTTTGAACCGGCTTGATGCGCGTACCGTGCTAAAACGCAACAGCATGAGGCGGCGGCAGCCCGGTTTTAGTTGTTTTTTATGCAACATGAGCCATTTAACAAAAAACGCAAAAGTTCACCGTTCAAAGGGTAATTTCGACCGTTAAATCGCCAATTATTGCGGATTACCCTGATTGCATATTCATTTCTGTTGCAAATATGCAATGCGTCAGCGCTGCCAATTCTATAGATGTCACATTTGTGTCATCATCGCCGCCTAGACTGACGCCGTTTTCAGAAGAAACCGCGGCGACTCAGCGGGTTCCCGATTAAAAGAAAACCCGATCCCGCCAGCACTGTGCAATTTCGGTTTTTTATCGACGTTACAGAGCGCTGGCCATTACACCGGCACGTTACTCATGCCGTGACGGTTTCAGAGCTGCAGTGCATTCGTGCTGCCTTGTTATTGCAACAGGAGAAATTTCAAAATGAAAAAAAATTATCGCTGCCGCACTGGGCCTGGCTTTTGCCGCTCCCTTCGCAATGGCCGATGTGACCATCTACGGTTCTATCCGTGAATCCGTCGAATACTACAAAGGCGACGCTGGCGTGACCGCAGCGGCTACGCCGAATGCAGTGCGCATGGTTGATTCTTCTTCGCGTATTGGTTTCCGTGGCACTGACAAGTGGGACAACGGCTGGACCGGCATTTGGCAACTCGAAACCGGCCTGGGCGCTAAAGCCGGCACCAACACCTACAAGTCGGTCGGTGGCGGTTCGTGGGGTGGTCGTAACAGCTTCATCGGCTTCAAGAGCGATGACTTCGGTACCTTCCGCGCTGGTAACTACGACAACTCGTACAAGACCATGCTGACCTCCAGCAAGCTGTCCCCGCTGTTCGATGATTTCCTCGACACCGTTGATCCGAAGGGCGGCAAGGGCACGTTCGCACAACTGGCTACCCGTCTGAACGACAGCCTGTCGTGGGATTCCCCGGTATGGGCCGGCTTCCAGGTTCGCGCTAACGTCGGCCTGGATTCCGCACCTGCTGCTTCCGGCAAGGCTCCGATCTATGACGTGACCGCCCTGTACAACCTGCAAGGCTTCAACGCTGGCGTGTCTTACCAATACGCCAAGAACCGCACCTTCAACCAGGTGACCGGTATCTCCAACGCCACCTACACCGGCGTTGCCACCAACATCACCAACGGTGCTGACGTGCAAGGTCTGGAAGCGGTTGTCGCTTACAACTTTGACTTCGGTCTGGGCCTGGGTGCTGGTATCGAGCACATCAAGAACGAAGGCGCCAACGGCACCGACACCAGCTGGAACAACTACATGGCTACGGTCAACTACTGGTTCAACCAGAAGTTTGAACTGCAAGGCCTGTACACCAAGTCCAACAACGTGAACGGCGTGGGCGACACCGACGGCCAACAGTACTCCCTGAGCGCTGTGTACTACATGTCCAAGCAAACCCGCCTGTACCTGTCGTACGTTGATCTGAAGAACAGCGGCGATGCTACCAACGCCTTCTCGTTCCAGAACAACTCGGCTTCGTTGGTTGCTGCCAACGGCCAGGACCTGAAGACCGGTCTGGTTGGTATCCGTACCGACTTCTAAGCTTTCCGCACGGACGCTGATCGCACAAAACCCCGCCTCGGCGGGGTTTTTTCATGGCTGCGCCATACGCAACGCGCATGCGGCGACCTAAATCCAGCCGCGCACCAGCACGGCCCCATCGGCCACGGTGGCGACAGGTTTTACATATTGATCCAGCTCGCGCAGCCATTCGGCCTTGACCACGCTGCGCATCTCTTTCTGCCCGGTTTCGCTGGCCACACGCGCCGCTTCGCGCCACAGCAAGGGCAGCACCTCGCCCACCTGTGCGCCGGTGCACACAGCCAGGGTGGCGCCACTGCCTGCTTTCCAGGTCAATACGCCCAGCAAAACACCGTCTTCGCGCCAGGCGCCCAACGCAACGGGATGCCAGCGGGTACCGGCGAATCGGGTAGCGATGGGCCTATCGGGTGCAGATCATGCGCATCCACGCTTGCGTGCTGCGGCAGCGGCACCACGTGGATGGGCGCGCGCTGACTGGCGTCTTCGCGGATCAGCACCTGCATGCCTGCCGCCACCTGTGGCTCCAGTTCCAGCAGATCAGCATTGCGCATGCGGATGCAACCATGCGATGCGGGGATACCCATGGGCTGATCGTCCGGCGTGCCGTGGATATAGATATAGCGCCGCATGCTGTCGTGCTCGCCAAGGCGGTTGAAGCCAGGCTGGCAGCCCGACAACCACAGCACGCGGCTGAGTATCCAGTCGCGCTCGGGATGCGCCGCGCTGAGTGCGGCATCATGGATTTCGCCAGTGGGCCGACGCCCACGCAACACGGCATGACTGGGCAGATTACGACCAACCACGGCGCGGATGATATGCAAGCCACGCGGCGTCTTGTTGCTGCCGCCCTGCTCTCCGGGCCCATTGGCGGCGGTCGAGACCGGCCATTGCTTCACCACTTTTTGCGGCGTCATCGAGCAACTGAAGTTGCTGTGACGCGATATCAACGAGCAGTTTCATGGCGTCTCCAGATAAAAAAACGGGGATCGCTCCCCGTTTTTTTCAGCTTACGTGTGCCTTGTTATTTCTTCAACAGATTGTTGTAGAGCACGCTCGACAATTCGCCGTCGGGGGTGTCTTGCGACAGTTCCCACACCATCGCACCACCGAGTTTTTTTTGCTTTGATATAAGCGACTTTCTCTTTCAGCACGCTGGGGTCATCGTAGGTCCAGACTTCGCCATTGCTGACCTTGACGATGGATTTGGTCACGTTGTCGCTAAACACTTCACCCGGCTTGGCTTTGAGTTCGGGCCACGTCGCAATCCCGGCATCCGGCTTGCCCACGGCTTTGGCTTTGACGGCTTGATACAGGCCGTGGTTATCCATCTTCTCCGGCACCCAGCCATAGCCGTAGAACGGCACGCCGATCACCAGTTTGGCCGGAGCCACGCCTTTTTTCCAGATAGTCATTGACCGCGATATCAATCGCCAGCTTGTCCTGCTTGCCCGCCAACAGATTGGCCATCGGTGCAGTACGGTTTTCCCACGGGCCAGCAAAGTCATAGGCCATCAGATTCATCCAGTTGAGCGGCAACTGCACATGGCCCATATCCAGATTGTTATAGATCTGGGCCGATGCGCTCACCGCACTGGTCAGCAGCAAGCCAGGCTTGAGTGCGTCCAGTTGCTTGCGGAATTCATTCAGCAAGGCGATGTAATTGTCCTTGTCTTCCGGACGCACCACATTGCCGTCGGCGCCGCTCGAAGCCGGGTACTCCCAATCGATATCGATGCCATCAAACACGCCAGCGGCGTAACCGGCCACGACTTTGCCACTGGCATCCGGCACATCGCCCTTGATGAATTGATCAACGCACGATTTGACGAAGGCGGCACGGTTGGCGGGCAGCGCGGCGTCGGAGAAATACTTCGACCAGGTCCAGCCACCCAGCGAGATCACCACTTTCAGATCAGGATGCTTTTGCTTGAGCTGGCGCAACTGGCCCCAGTTGCCTGCCAGCTTGCCCGGCTCGTCGGCTTTGCCGCTGAGCGAGGTGGCAGCGTCGACCGGATTGAGATAGTCGCCGGCCGGATCACCGATCACGCATTTGTTCGCGTTCAGATTGCCGAAGGCGTAATTGAGCACGGTCATGCGGCCTGCCGCGCCGCTGGTTTCCAGCATCTTGACCGGATAGCCTTTGCCTGGCGCCCAGGCCACGTAATAGCCCACCAGTTGTGGCGAAGTGG
>BBFD01000368.1 GCA_001313065.1 Silvimonas sp. JCM 19000 | reverse complement strand
GGCGGCTCGCTCGCGCTGGGCACCGGCATCTGGTCGATGCACTTTATCGGCATGGCCGCGTTCTCGCTGCAAATTCCGCTGGGCTTTGACTACCTGATTACCCTCGCCAGCTACGCCGCAGCGGTGGCGGTATCCGGAATTGCGCTGTATCTGTCGGCGCGCCCGCACATAGACCGGCTGCATTTTGTCGGCGGCGGTGCTGCATGGCTGCGGGCATCTGCAGCATGCATTACATCGGCATGCATGCCCTGCAAATGGACCCCGCCATCGTCTGGGACTGGCTATGGGTGGCTGCGTCTATCCTGATTGCCTTTGTGGCTTCGCTGGCCGCCCTGCGCATCTTTGTCTGGATGCGCAGCCTGCCGCGCCGCCGTCTGGTGCTGTGGCAAACGCTGGCCGCGCTGGTAATGGGCCTGGCCATCGCGGGCATGCACTACGCCGGGATGGCGGCAGCGCACTTTCCGCTCAACAGCATTTGCCGCGCCGCTGCCGATATTTCTGCCAGTGGCATTTCCTTGACGGTGGCCGGTGCCACCCTGGCTTTGCTGGCGGCCACGCTGCTGACCTCGGTGCTGGACACGCGCCGCCAGCTCGAAACCACGCGTCTGGCCGCCTCGCTGCAAGAAGCCAACCAGGCCCTCACCCGCGCCGCATTTGAAGATCCGCTCACCCAGCTGGGCAGCCGCTTGTTACTGGAAGAACGCCTCAAACATGCGGTGGAAGTGGTCGACCGCAATGGCAAACGCGCCTGCGTGCTGTTTATTGATCTGGACGGTTTTAAACCGGTTAACGACTCGCTCGGCCACAAGCTGGGCGATGAAGTGCTGCGCATTATTGCCGGCCGCATCAAGGTCACGGTACGCAAGCCCGACACCCTGGCCCGGGTGGGTGGCGATGAATTTGTGGTGCTGATGGAACAAGTGGAAGATCGCTCGCGCCCCTCGCTGCTGGCCGAACGCCTGATTGAAGCCATCCGCGCGCCGATCCGTATTGCGCAGCAAGAAGTGCTGCTGTCGGCCTCGGTGGGCATTGCGGTCTACCCCGATGACAGCGCGGCGCATCGTCTGGTCGCCAATGCCGATGTCGCGATGTATTACGCCAAACAAGCGGGCAAAGGCACGTTTTGCTACTACAGCACCGATATGGAGGCCGGGGCGGCGCGCTTGCTCGATTTGCAGCGCGATCTACGCCGCGCGCTGGCCAATGAAGAATTCATTCTGCATTACCAACCGCTGGTGGCGGGCAACCACACTCATCATCTCAACGCTGTTGAGGCGCTGATCCGCTGGCAAGACCCCCATCGCGGCCTGCTGATGCCGGGCGCGTTTATCGCCGAAGCAGAGCGTTTTGGTTTGATCAGCGAAATCGGCGAATGGGTGCTCGACACCGCCTGCCGCCAGTGCGCCATCTGGCGCGAACAGGGCATGCTGATCCCGGTGGCGGTTAATGTATCGGCGCTGCAATTCCGCTCGCAAGGCCTGGTGTACTGGTAGAAAGCATTATGCGGCGCCATGGTTTGCCGCCGCATATGCTGACGCTGGAACTGACCGAATCCGTGGCGATGGACGACATGACGCACACGCTGCTGATGGTGACGCGGCTGCGCGAACTGGGCGTCAAGATTGCGATTGATGACTTTGGCACCGGTCATTCCAGCCTGGCGTGGCTGCGCCAGTTCATGCCGCACGAGCTCAAGATTGATCGCAGTTTTGTGCAGGATATAGAAGAAGACCCGAGCGCCCGCGCCATCGTCAACGCGGTCATTCAGCTGGCGCACGCACTCGACATCGAAGTCGTGGCGGAAGGGGTCGAAACGCCGGGGCAACGTGATTTGCTGCAAGCGCAGGGCTGCGAATCGCTGCAGGGCTATTTCTTTGCCCGTCCGTTTGCGGCCACCGAGCTGGAAGCTATCTACGCTCGGCCAACCCGCTGCCCGCCCCCGAAGCACGGCTAAAGCGCGGGCACACAGCCGGTTTCCGCGTCGGTAACGTCCCCCGCCGATTGCGGCGCGCCATAGGGACACAGCAGACGTTCGCCATTGCGCAAATCGCGCAATTCCAGCCGCTGATGTAATTGCGGCTGCCACAGATCGGCATAGGTAACGCGACCGTGGTCGGCCACAACCAGGATGCGTGGCGGCGTCTGGCTGATGCGGTGCCACGCCTTAACCCGCCCCAGATCATGCGTTTCGGTCACCGCATGGGTGGCCATCTGGTACATCGGCAACAAGCCGAACAGCACCAGCCCGAACAGGGCCTGGGCTATCAACAAGGCACCGGTGTAGTCGCGCGGCGGCGGCTCAAGCAACACAGTGGAAACGGCGTCGGGCAAGGCCATGGCGAACTCCGCAAGGTGCCGAGCCAGCAGCGGCTCTGTACCAGCCTGGTTTAAACTTGCAGCCGTCGCAATGTGCGGCAGTGTCAGCGGTCAGGTTTGCGCATACGTTGCCGGGTCAGCGTTGCCAGCGACTTAACAGCAAGGTCACGCCGCCTGCCACCAGCCCCCAGAAGGCGGCGCCTATGCCGAGCAAGCTAACCCCCGACGCCGTGACCAGAAAGGTGATCAGGGCGGGCTCGCGCATGCTGTCTTCGCGCAACGCATTGCTCAGGCTGCTGCCTATGGTGCCAAACAGGGCAATACCGGCGATGGCCAGCACCAGCTCATGCGGAAACGCGGCAAACAAGGCGGCGATGGTAGCGCCGAACAAGCCCGCAATCAGATAGAACACCCCGGCCGCCACGGCCGCGATATAGCGCTGCGCCGGGTCTTCATGCGACTCGCGGCCCATACAGATGGCCGCGGAAATCGCCGCCAGATTGACCGAGAAACAGCCAAACGGCGCCAGCACAGCCGTCAGCACGCCGGTCCAGCTAATCAATGGCGATACCGGCGTGTCGTAGCCAGCGCCGCGCATCACGGCTACGCCGGGCACGTTTTGTGACGCCATCGTCACCACAAACAAGGGCACCGCCACGCCGATGACGGCGGCGATGTCAAAGCTGGGCGTAATCCAGATCGGCCGTGCCACCGCCAGATGCAAACCGGCCCAGTTGAGCTTGCCCTGCACCGCGGCAATCGCCACGCCCAGCAGCAGTACACCCGGCACGCAATAACGCGGCGACAGGCGTTTGAGCAGCAGCCACGCCACAAACATCGCCAACACCAACACGGCATTGACCTGCATGGCGGTAAATACATTCATGCCAAACCGCACCAGCACCCCTGCCAACATGGCAGCGGCAATGGGTAAGGGAATGTGGTCCAGCGCTTTTTTCAAACCAGCCGGTGATGCCGCACAACAAGATCAACAAACCGCACACCACAAACGCGCCCAGCGCCGCGCTCATCGGCACACCGACCAGACTGGTGGCCAGCAAGGCTGCGCCCGGTGTTGACCACGCCGTCACTACCGGCTTGCGATAGTACAAAGACAGGCCGATGCAGCTGAGCCCCATCGCCAGCCCGAGCGCGGCAATCCAGGATGACACTTCCGCCGCACTGGCCCCCGCCGCCGAAGCCGCCTGAAACACAATCGCCACCGAGCTGCTAAACCCCACCAGCACCGTAACAAAGCCCGCGGTCAGCGCCGACACCGGCACCGCAAAACGCCGTGTTGCCACGGTAGACGAAGTTGCCATAAGCGCAATCCTGGAAACAATGCGGGAATGACAGCGATGTTACCGTGCCGCAGCGGGTGCCGAACGGTACAGCCTGGGGCTGCTTGAGGCACACAGCGCCGTTGTGGCTTAAGGCCAGCGCCCCAGCAGCGCGACCAGGTCAAACACCGATAATTCGGTGGAACTGCCCCGGTTATTGGCCAGATGCCAGGCGCGGATGGCTTCACGCGTGGCCCCGTCGAGAATGCCGCTGGCCGCGCCTTTGGCCATGCCCAGAGCCAATTGCACGGCCTCCACCCGCACTGAATCCGCCGACAGGGTCTCTTCGACCAGGTTGAGCCAAGGTTGCGACGCGCCGGAGTCAGCGGCGCG
>BBFD01000367.1 GCA_001313065.1 Silvimonas sp. JCM 19000 | reverse complement strand
CCGCTTGCCTCGGTGCGCACGTTGCACGCGAATGCGTCATCAGCACGCTGACCGCTACCAACGCCTATAACCGGCTGGTGGCGTCCGGCCATGTCGAAGCGCGCCGCGCCAGCGGTTACTTTGTGCTCGCGCGCGCGCGCAAACGCAACGCGGCCCCGACTGCTGGTCCACGCGCACAGGACGCCTTGCTGCTGTTACAGCGCGTCTATGGCGACGACAGCCTGACGCTGCAAGCGGGTAGCGGCTGGCTGCCGGAACACCTGGTGTTTGCCGATGGCATCAAACACGGCCTGGCCACGCTGGCCCGCCGCCAACCCAGCGCCTTTACCCGTTACGGCCACGCTTATGGCTTTGTGCCCTTGCGCCAGCAAATCCAGACCCGGCTGGCGGCACGCGAAATCGAAGCCGCCGAACAACAAATCGTACTGACCCATGGCGCCAGCCACGCCCTCGATTTACTCGCGCGGGCCTTGTTGCAAAGCGGCGATACTGTGCTGGTGGACGATCCCGGCTATTGCAATCTACTGCCCGGATTACGCGCGCTTGGGGTCAATATCATCGGCGTGCCATTTACCGCGCAAGGCCCGGACCCGGTGGCGCTGGAGCAAATCGCCCTGCAGCACCAGCAAGGTGTTCTTTACCAATAGCAATCTGCAAAATCCAACCGGCGCCTGCTGCAGTCCGGCCACCGCGCATCGCTTGCTGCAGTTGGCGGAAAAACATGATTTCCATATCGTCGAAGACGACATCTTTGCTGAATTGCACCCCGGTACTGCGCACAGCATCGCCAGCCTGGACCAATTGCGACGGGTGATCCACGTCGGCAGTTTTTCCAAAACCATCTCGCCAGCCTTACGCGTCGGCTTTGTGGCTTGCGAAGCCGGACTGGCCGAGCGACTGGTTTCGCTCAAGATGGCGCAAGGGCTAACCACGTCTGAAATCAACGAGCAACTGGTGCAGGTGATTCTGAGCGAAGGCATGCTGCGCGGTCATCTCAGCCGCGTGCGCACCCGGCTGGCGGCGGCACAACAACAGGTTAGCGAAGCCTTGCTGGCGGCCGGATATGGCCTGCTGCATCGGCCGGTAGGCGGCATGTTTTTTATGGGCGGGCGTACCCGCAGGCGTAACAGTCCATCGCCTGGTGGAACAGGCCGCGGCCGAGGGCATCTTGCTGGCACCGGGCTATTTGTTCCGGCCCGATCTGCGCGCCGAAGCCGCCTTGCGCATCAATGTGGCGCACGCCGACCACGCGGCGTTCTATCGCTTTCTGCAGCGCAAATAAAAACAGGCCCGCGCATGCGCCGGCCTGTTCTGCTTGCTCTATCTATATATGTTTATTCGCCCGCTTCGTCGCTGGCGTCATAAAACTCGCCTTCGACCTTATCAAACGCCGCGCCCACGGGCGCATCAATCAACGGCACGATGCTCTGATCGTAATTTGCCAGCACGTTCAAATCGAGCAGGCTGAAATTCTTTGGATTATCGATATATTTATCGTCTTCATCGCCAGCAAAAAAAACGCCAGCCGCTGTCCTGCTCGTCTTCAGGTTCTTCGCGCACCATATAACCGACCGGTGCGCCGTCGACCACAATCTTGTCGGTGGTCACACAGAGGCCGCGCCCGCTGGCCAGATCGGCCAGTTCTTTATGATTGAGCTTGTAGTGTTTTTTTTGCATGATGGGCTCCTGCGCGTTGTTCTGGAAACTGCAGCATACCGGAGCGCTGGCAAGGGCTAAAGGCCCGGCTTTGTTGTATTCCCGACGCCAAGGCGTACACCCCATTGCGTTTGCGCTGGCCTTCACCGATATTCGCCTGACAACAAGCGGCGGCAAGGAAAGCAAGATGAGGGGATGGGGCGGCCTGCTGCATCGGGCGCTGGTGGGCTGTTTTTTTGCTGGCCAATGCAACGGTCTGGGCAGCGCCAGCCAGTGCGCCCACACACGTTTTGATCGGGGCCGAAGACGACTGGTATCCCTATTCCGGACGGGTGGATGGCGCGGCGCGCGGCATGGCCGAAGACATCGTCCAGTCGGCCTTTGCCGCATCCGGCGTGCAGGCACAATTTGTGTCACTGCCTTACGCCCGCTGCATCCGCATGGTCCGTGCCGGCGAACTGGTCGGCTGTTTTGATACATCGCGCACTGCGCTCAACGAAAACGAATATCTGTGGCCGCAACATCCGCTCTTTACCAGCCGCGCCTGATCTATGCCCGCGCCAGCCGTACCGCGCCGCGTAGCCTGAGCGTGGCCGACCTGCTCGGCAAGCGCGTGGCCATCACCAATGGCTACGAATACGGCACTGAATTCGACAGCAATAACGACATCCGCAAAGAGGTCACCTCACAGAGCATTATGGGATTACGCATGCTGTTGCTCGATCGCGTGGAATACGCACTGGCTTTCGAGAAAGTCGCGCAATATTTATTGCAAACCCATGCCGACGAGCTGGCTGGCAAGGTCGAACCGGTCGGGCTGGCGGCCCAGACTTCGGTGTATTGCGTGTTCAGCCGCGCCCATCCGGACGGCGGTTTTTTTTCTGCAGAAATTCAACGACGGCATGGCCCGTATCTTCGCCAACGGCGAGTACAAACTGATCGAAACGCGCTGGCGCTAGCGCAAAAAACTGCCGCAAGACGATCTACACATTTGTTGATCAAAGTCGGGTTGCGCTCCGATTAGCCCGCACTACGATGCCCTCCGTATCGCCAGCACCGCTCACTGCGCTGGCGCGAAATTACGGAGGCGCCATGCGCAAAAAAACACAACCGCACCCGCACTGCACCGCTCCGTCCCTACGCTTATCGCGGCAGCTTCTGCCCGGCTGGATGCGGGGGACGTTTTGTGAAACACAGCTACATTGCCGTCGACTGGGGCTCCACAAATCTGCGCGCCTGGCGGGTTCAGGACGGCGTCTGCATCGACCATCTGCAATCCGCCTGCGGCATCACCCGCCTGGCGGCGCCACACCCCATGCGGTGTTCCAGCGGGTGCTGTCGCCCTGGTTGCATCTGCAAGCCCTGCCCGTGGTCATGGCGGGCATGGTAGGCAGCAACGCGGGCTGGATCGAAGCACCCTATCTGCCCTGCCCGGCCAGCCTTGATGCGTTGGCTGGCCAGTTGCAGCCCGTGACCGAGGCCTGGCCGGTCAAAGCCTGGATCGTGCCAGGACTGAGCGTCAACCGGCACGAAAATCACAACGTTATGCGCGGCGAAGAAACCCAGTTGCTGGGTGCCTATCGCGAGCGGCCCGCGCCGTATTACGTGCTGCCAGGCACCCATAGCAAGTGGGCGCAACTGGATGGCGCCAGGGTGCTGGATTTCCGCACCGTCATGACCGGCGAGCTACACCATCTGCTGTTGTCGCAATCCTTGATCGGCGCAGGTTTACCCGCGCAGCGCGCCGCGCCGGAGTGGTTCCAGCGCGGACTGCAAAGCGGGCTGACTGATCGCAATATCCTGCGCGCCTGTTCGAAACGCGCGGCGCCCGTGTGCTGGGGCAACTGCCGCCCACTGCCGTCGGCGAATGGCTGTCCGGCCTGCTGATCGGCAATGAAGTCGGCGGCATGCTGGCGCAATGGGCAATTCCGGCCGGTGCCTGCATCAGCGTGATCGGCAATCGCAATCTCAATACCCGTTATCTGCAAGCCTTTGCCCTGGCGGGTATCGACGCCCATGCGCTTGATGGAGACATCGCTTTTCAGAACGGCATCCGGAGTCTGCTGCATGAACAATAAAACGCCCTTGCCGCTGATTGCGATCTTGCGCGGCATTACCCCGCTCGAAGCGCCGGCACATATCGCCGCCCTGATCGATGCCGGCTTCAGCCTGATCGAAATTCCACTTAATTCGCCCGACTGGCCCAGCAGCATCGGCCAGGCGGTGCGCCAGTTTGGCCAGCACGCGCAAATCGGCGCCGGTACGGTGTTGCAGCCGGAACAGGTTGACCAGTTGCTGCAACTGGGCGCGCGCTTGATCGTCACCCCCAACACCAACCCCACGGTTATTGCCCGCGCGGTCGCGCACAAATTGCAGGTGTACGCGGGCTGCGCCACCGCCACCGAGGCGTTTGCCGCGCTGGC